>CANFYD010000004.1 GCA_947450745.1 Burkholderiales bacterium | reverse complement strand
GCGCCTTCGTCCTGTACGCCTACGAGCTGGCCGAATCCTTCCTCTCCGGGCAAGGCACCGACAGCCAGCGCGAGGATCGCCGGCTAATGATCGAGCGACTGCTGCTCAGACCGGTGTGAGTGAGACGCCGGCAGCGAAGCTGCACGAGCCATCGCGCCGCTGCGCGACAGTCGAGTCAAATCGGCGCTGAAATGAACGCACAGCGACTCCCAACGCGAGGCACCAGCAACCGGATACCACATGAATTGCGGCGACACAACGGTGGTTAAGCTGTGCCTTCGCCAGTCCCCGCATATCGAGGTATCGGACGGCAAAACGCTTGAGCTGGCAGCGCAGGATGCAGCCATCGTCACTTGGCTGGCGTTGGAGAGCCCCACCAAACGCGCCCTCCTGGCGTCGTTGCTGTGGCCGCAAAGCCAGCAGTCCAGCGCCCTCAGCGCGCTGCGCCAGCGCCTTTTTCAATTGCGCAAGCAGCTGGGTTTTTACTTGCTACGCGGCAGAACAACTTTGTCGCTTTGCGACGGGGTCGAACATGACTTGGCCGATGCGGTGACGGTGTTGGTGACAGCCCAGCACGACCACAGCGACACCTTCCGAACCTGGTTGACCCGTCAGCGCGGGCAGCGCGTCGTAGTGGCCTGTGCCAGACTTGCCGCGTCGGCTGAAGCCGCCGAATCCGATGGACGCTTTGACGATGCGATATGCGATGCCGGGCAGCTGTTGGCATTGGACTTCTTGTCAGAAGCCCCCCACCGCCGCGTGATCCGGCTGCATTACCTGCGCAATGACCGGTCGGCAGCCTTGCAGGCAAGAACGTTGCGTTGCTGATGGGTGAGGCCGGTATGGGCAAGAGTCGACTGCTGGCAAGCTTGGACGAGCTTTTCCCCCAGGGCGCGGTACTGTCGATCTGCGCAAGACCCGGCGACGGCGTCGTGCCTTATGCCGTGGCGAATCGGCTGGTTCGGGCCTTGCTGCAACGAAGCAACACCGGATGGCCGGCGGCGCAAGCAACCG
Organism: Burkholderiales bacterium; assembly: GCA_947450745.1. GTDB lineage: Bacteria > Pseudomonadota > Gammaproteobacteria > Burkholderiales > Burkholderiaceae_C > Paucibacter_A. Next base: position 22,983 of record CANFYD010000004.1, on the reverse strand, counting down.
AGCTTGCGCCGGTCATTCCCGAGTTTGGCCAGGGCCAGGGCGAACCCGAGCACGGGCCGCAACAGTTGGGACCCTGGCGGGGTGCGTGGCCGAATCTGTGGAAAGCGGCCTGCAATCGGTCGTCGAGCTTGATGCTGTCTGCCTCCCAGTTCACGTTGCTCCATGTGACACGTTTGAGCGTCTCGGAACTTCGCATGCCGGTTTCCCACAAGAGCGCAAGCGTCGGCCCGACAAGTTTGTTGCGGCAGCCTTTCAGTGCTTCGTCGATGCGAGACTCTTCTTCGAGCGACATGACCCGGTCACGGGCGTTATCGATAGCAGGCAATTTCATGCCCGCCGCTGGGTTGGACGCGGGGGCAGCCCAGTTCCAGCTTGTCTTCGCGTGGTTGAACAAGGCTCGCACCAAGGCTCGTTCGAGGGCGAGCGTGGCAGGCTCGCGGCCCTCCTCACGGAAGGTATCGACGAGCGCCTGGAGGTGGTGTGCCCGGACGTCGGCGAACACCATCGCCGCCACGCGCTTGCGCTCGCAGTCGCTGGCAGCAGTCGACAAAGCCAATCTGTCCCGGTACTCGTTGAGCCCTTGCGGGATGGACCGCTTGGGGACCGGCGGGACGAGCACGATATCGAATTGCTTGCCCTTGCCTTTGCGGTCCGTCGATGCTCCTGCGTCGCGTGCGCGGCTCTCGTCCTGGGCGGTTAGCCGGCTTTTCTGCACCGCCGTGGCCTGCAGTGTGGCCAAGCCTGCGGGGCGCAGAAAACGGTTGATGCGGTTGACCTCCTGAGGGGCTCCTTTGAGGAACGGCAGGCGCTCCACGCCGTAGTCCTGCATCGACTGCCCGACGGTCGTGCGAAACGGCCCGTAGCCCTTGGGCTGGTCGGCCGAGGCCAGCAAATTGACCCTGACCTCTATCGCCTTCTTGGCCGCGGCGTTCGTTGGCTGCCCCGACACGAATATGTCGTGGCCCTTGATGCGGCGGCGCCGCATTGCCCAGCCGATTCCTTCTTCAAAGGGCTTAGCCACGGGACACCTCCAAGCAAGGGAGGTGGGTGCCGCGAGGGCTGGAGCCTACATAGGTGTGGCTGGGGCAAAACAAAAACGAACTCATCAACAACTCCTTGGGTGGAGCTGCGTGTAAGAGATGCTGTTTATTCGGTTCATCAAAACAGCTGTGGCGCCGCGTTGATGACCTGATTTCGCCCGTGGTGACCGTTCTCGCCGATGACTGCAGGAACGCAAATTTCCGACGTTCTGCGCGGTAGACCGCAGTGCAGCGCAAGACGCCGCAAACGAATCCCGTCGCGATTGACAGAAATTTGCCAGAAACCGCGTCCGAAACGCAAAACGGCGGCCACTTTCGAGGCCGCCGTTGACGCTAAGTGCTTGTCACACTTAGCTTTTATTTTGGTGGCCCGGGGCGGAATCGAACCACCGACACGCGGATTTTCAATCCGCTGCTCTACCGACTGAGCTACCAGGCCTTACTACTTTTCTTGCTGAGTAGCTGCATATACATACTTACTGCAACCCAGCGAAGACCACGACTATAGCACTAAATTCCGATGCCGCGCTTGTTTCTGCTGAGATCGACACCAAGCTGCTTCAGCTTGCGGTACAGATGGGTGCGTTCGAGGCCGGTTTTCTCGGCGACGCGGGTCATCGAGCCGTTTTCCTTGGCCAAGTGGAATTCGAAATAACTCTTCTCGAAGGCATCGCGGGCTTCGCGCAGCGGGCGGTCGAGCTCGAAGCTTTGCTCCGACACCAAGCCTGCGGCCGGTTGTGACGTTGGCGGCAACAGCCCCAAGTTGGGCGCGGTGTATTGCGGACTCATGTCGTTGCGGGTGTAGCTGGGCAGGCCGGGCGGCGGCGGCGGGCGCGGCGCAGTCTTGACCAGCGATTGCTCGACGGCACGCAGCAGCTTTTGCAGCGTGATGGGCTTTTCGAGGAAGGCGATGGCACCGACCTTGGTCGCCTCCACGGCGGTGTCTATGGTGCCGTGGCCGCTCATCATGATGACGGGCATGGTCAGCAAGCCCGTGCTGCCCCACTCCTTCAGCAAGGTGATGCCGTCCACATCGGGCATCCAGATGTCGAGCAACACGAGGTCGGGGCGCATGCGCTCCCGAACGGCGCGTGCTTGCGCAGCGTTTTCAGCCAGTTCGATCGTGTGACCTTCGTCGCTGAGGATTTCTGACAACAGGGCGCGAATGCCCAGTTCATCGTCGACTACAAGAATTGTTGCCATGGGTACCTAGTTACGCCGGCTTTTGAGCAGGGCCGGTTTCGGCCGCTGCGGACGCGATTTTTGAAAATGATAACGAAACTTGCGCACCTGCTACCGGTTGGGCCTCATCGTCCTGCAAATGTAGATTAGCCAGGCGTATGCGCGCGCCATGTTCGTCGGCTATTTTTTTCACCACCGCCAGCCCCAGGCCGGTGCCTTTGCTCTTGGTCGTGACATAGGGCTCGAAGGCTCGCTTCAACACCTTCTCGGCAAACCCCGGGCCGTTGTCGATGACCAGCAGACGCAGCGAGCGCGGCAAACCGGCCTCCGTCAGCGTCTGCGCGGTACGCACCAGCACACGCCCATCCGGTCTGTCCTGCACAGCGTCAAGGGCGTTCTGGACCAGGTTGTGGATGACTTGGCGCAGCTGCGTGGCGTCGCCCTGGATGCGCGCAGGCTCGTGCGCCAGCTCGGCACGCAGGCGGCCATCCTCTTGCTCGTCGGCATACAGCGTCAGCACTTCGGCCACCAACTCGTTCAGATCCAGGCTTTCCAGTTTGGCCGAGGGCAGGCGGGCGTAATCGCGGAACTCGTTGACCAGTTGCTTCATCGACTGAACCTGGTTGACGATGGTAGCCACCGACCGCACCAGCATGGCTTGATCCGCACCTTCCAGCTTGGATTCCAGCTTGTGCTGCAGGCGCTCGGCCGACAGCTGTATTGGCGTCAGCGGGTTCTTGATCTCATGCGCCAAGCGCCGCGCCACTTCGCTCCAGGCGGCCGAGCGCTGGGCCGAGACCACCTCGGAAATATCGTCGAACACCATCAAGCGCTCGTCGTGCGGCAGTTGAGCGCCACGCACCAACAGAGTCAACACATCTTTGCCCGCGCCTTGCTGCAACTCGAAGGCGTCTTGCCAATGGTCTTGCTCACCACCGCTTTGCTGCGGGTTGTATTGCTCGAAGCGCTGCGCAACGGCTTCAGCGAAGGCCTGCAACTGCGGCACTTCCGCCAGCTTGTGGCCACGATATTCCAGCAGCGGCAGATGCAGAATGCGGCTGGCACCGGGGTTGACGGTGCCGATATTGCGCTGCGCATCGAAGACGATCACGCCGGCGGTCAGGTTGTCCAGAATGGTTTGCAAGTTGGTGCGGGCGCTCTCCAGCTGGGAGACGCTGCGTTCGACCATCGCGCGGGCCTCGGACAGTTGCTCGGTCATGTCGGCAAACGAGCGGGTCAACCCGCCCAGCTCGTCCCGCGAAGTCAGGACCGGCTTGACGGACAAGTCGCCATGCGCCACTTGGCGCATGCCGTCAGCCAACAGCAGCAGCGGCCGTGCCAACTGATTACCCAGCGTGACCGCCAGCAACAGCGCGGCGAACACGGCCAAAATCAACACCAGCGTGAGTGTGCCCAGATACATGCGGCGCAGGCCATCTCGTTCCAGCGCTCGCTGCTGATACTCGCCGCTGGCCGTTTGCACCGCCAGCGCATTGCTCAGCAGAACGGCCGGCACGCGCTGCATCACCATCAAATAGCGCTCGCCCACGCCACTGGCGCCCAGCCGGATTTCGCTATTTGGGAGCAGCGCCAGCGCCCGGATGCGGGCATTGCCCTGCAGCGCCTGCGCTTCGTCTTCCAAGCCTTCAATCTGGCTGACCACGCTGGTGCTGCGCGCTTGGCGCAGCATGGCGGACGTCGGCCGGTCAGGCGTCAGCGAGCTGGTGTCGCCACCCACCGACAGCAGGATCTGACCGTTGCCCGCGACCACGGCCACGGTGCGCACGCCCAGTTGCTCGCGCAGGCGCTCCAGCGCCAGTGGCTGGGGCATGCTGTCGGCCGCAGACAAGCGCTCGGCCGCATCGCGGGTCTTTTTGGCCAGGTCGCTGACCAAGCTGTCCAGCGTGCCGCGGCCCAGATTCAAGCCGGCCTCCAGCGCACTGGCCAGCCGAACGTCGAACCAGCTCTCGATGCTGCGATTGACGAATTGATAAGACACGGTGTAGATCAACAAGCCGGGCACAAAGCCGACCAGGGCAAATATGCCGGCCAGCTTCAGCAACAGCCGGCTGCCGAACTTGCCGCGCCGCACCCGCAGCACCAAGCGCACGGCCGCCACGCCGATGACCAGCACCAGCAGCGACGCCACCGCCGTGTTGAGCCAGAAGAGCCAAAAATAATGGCGCTCGAAAAAACCGCGCTCCGGCGTTGCTCCCACCGAGAGCAAAAAAGCCAGCACGCCGGCGACACCGGTGGCAGTCACCAAGGACACGACCCAGGCCCAGCGGGCGGCCTTGGTCATGGCGTGACGGCTGCGCCGCTGAAGTCGGGGTTCAACGGCAGCGTGCGCTCAACGCTCAAGGCCCAACCCTGCGGCGAGCCCAAGCCGATCTGCATCGGACGGGGCAGTTGACTAGTGTCGAGCCGGTAGCTGAATTCGAGGTAATAACTGCCGCCGTCATCCAGTTCGCGAGCCTCCGCCACACGCCAACCGGACACCCCGCGCAGCGAAATCAGCGCCTCCTCCAAGCTGGTGAAGCTCTGATTGAGGCCGCCGGTGCTGACCTTGTATTGGCGGGTCAGCGCCTGCCAAGCGAGCCGCCAACTGCGGCTGACCCGGGCGCTGCGGGCGTCGCGCCAGTACCAGCGACTGCGAAAGACCGTGGCCTCGGCCAAAAAATAGATCGGCACGCCTTTCATCAGCGCGTCCTCGGCGGCGCGCGGCAACTCGAAGCGGGTGCTGAAGTTCAGCTCCAGGCCGTCGTCGCCACGCGCCGTGCTGAGCTGGTTCAGCGTCACGCCGTCGGCCGAGGCCAGCCCGGCCGACAAACTCAACAGCAAGGCGAGCAGCAACAGGCACAACCGTTGCTGCCAAGCTGACATGCGGTTTTTGGCGGTGGCGAGTAGGGGCGAGGTCAAAGCAGAGCGGTGCCTATACGGCAAGCGACAGGGCGATTCGCGGGTGCCAAGTCGGCCCGGCACACAAAGCTGAACCCGCTGAATCACTTGGTGACAGGGCTACTCGCTGGGGCTCGATCGGCCTGTCACACAAAGCTTTTCTCCAAGAGTGCGTAATAAAACCCGTCGAAGGCCGACGCTTCGGGCTCGGCTGACGCTGCATTGTGGGCGAGCGGGAGCAGGTGGCCGGTGATGCCGGGGACGTGATGCTGTTTGGCATCCGCATGCTGTTGTAAAAATGCACTGACTTGGGCCTCGCCCTCGGCTTTGAAGATCGAGCAGGTGGCGTAGACCAAGCGGCCGCCCGGCTTCAGCGTGGGCCAGAGCGCCTCCAGCAGCGCAGCTTGCAGGCCGGCCAGTTGGCTGATGTCGGCCGGGCGGCGCAGCCAGCGGATGTCCGGGTGGCGGCGCACGATGCCCGCCGCGCTGCAGGGGGCGTCCAGCAAGATCGCGTCGAACGGCCGCCCGTCCCACCAGGCGGCGGTGTCGCGGGCGTCGGCAGCCAGCAAGGTGGCGCGCTGCTGCAAGCGGTTCAGGTTGTCTTGCACGCGGGTCAGGCGGCTGGCGTCGCTGTCGAGTGCCAGCAAGTCAAGCGCCGCCAGCTCAAGCAGATGGGCGGTCTTGCCACCGGGGGCGGCACAGGCGTCCAACACGCGGGCACCGGCAGGCAAGGCGGGCAAGCCCAAGGACTCCGCAGTCCCCGGTATCGCGCCCACCGTCAACGGTGCCGCCAGTTGAGCGGCAGCGTCCTGCACCGACACATGGCCTTGTGCAAAACCCGGCAAAGCAGTGACTGGCACGGCGCGCTGCAGCACCACAGCCTGCGGAGCCAACGGCCCAGCTAAGTGGGCCGCAATGCCCACCGCAGCCAAACGTTCCAGATAGTCAGCTGCCGAGCCATGGCGCGCGTTCACCCGCAAGGTCATCGGCGGATGCAGGTTGTTGGCGGCCAACACGGCCTGCCATTGAGCGGGCCAGTCTTGCCGCACGCGGTCTATCCACCACAGCGGATGATTGAATTCGCCTTGCGGGTCGGCCTGCGCAGCCCGCACGATGGCGTCGCGCTCGCGCAAGAAACGCCGCAACACCGCATTGACAAAGCCCGCGCTGTTCGGCGCGCGCTGGCGGGCGGCGCTAACGGCCTGATCCACCACCGTGTGGTCGGCATACGGCGGCGCGGCGCTGGGCCAGAGCAGAGCCAACGCGCTGAGCAACAGGTTATCGACCTTGGGCGGGGGCGCTTTCGGGGCCAGCAAGGCCCTTGCAGCCAGCGCGCCGCCCAGCAAGCGCAGCACCTGAAAGCTCAAGGCCTGCGTGGCCGGACGCAACTCGGCCGGGCAACGCGCCAGCACCTCGGTGAGCGAGCGGCCGTCACGCACCGCTTGCACAGCGTCGGCCACTTGCAGCATCAAACGCTGCAGCGGAGGGGAAAGTGGGGGGGGAATAGAAAACACCGCGCCAGTGTAGGCGAGCCCACTTATCACCCGCTGAGGTGCGGCGGGCACAGCAAAATATCCGCAATCCAGCCACAATGCGCCCCAGACGCGTTAAACAGCGCGCTGGCAGAGCCAGCGGCCACCATCGCCAGCGCGGTGAATTGGCCCAGTGCCTCGCGATTTATGGCAGAAAAACGAAAGTAGCCCGATGACTGGCAAGCAGCCCAAAACCCCGGCCCAGGACGACACCTCCGAGCGCGACCTGGCCCTCATGTCCGCGTCCGAGCGCGTCCGCTACCGATTGGTCGGAGCCGGTTGCCGGCACCACGCCAACGACAACATCGCCAAATTCATTCTTGACGGCGAGTTGGACGAAATCCAGGCGGAAGTGCAATTGAAGATGCAGGAAGTGCTGCGGGCGCTGGTGATCGACACCGACAGCGACCACAACACCCAGGAAACCGCCAAGCGCGTGGCCAAGATGTTCGTGCGCGAGGTCTTCAAAGGCCGCTACATACCGATGCCGGCGGTGACCGAATTCCCCAACGTGACCCGGCTCAACGAGTTGATGATCGTCGGCCCCATCACTGTGCGCAGCGCCTGCTCCCACCACCTCTGCCCCATCATGGGTCGGGTCTGGATCGGCCTGTTGCCCAACGAACACTCCAACCTGATCGGCTTGTCCAAGTACGCACGCATCTGCGACTGGATCATGAGCCGGCCGCAGATTCAGGAAGAGGCGGTGACGATGTTGGCCAACGAGTTGCAGGAACGCGTGCAACCGGACGGCCTGGCCCTGGTGATGGAAGCTGACCACTTCTGCATGCACTGGCGCGGCGTCAAGGACACCGAAACCAAGATGATCAACAGCGTGATGCGCGGTGCCTTCCTGAAGGACGCCAATCTGCGCCGAGAATTTCTGTCGTTGATCAAGCAGTGAAACCGGGCGGTGCCAGTCGCCGCCGACACCGCTTAAAAGATTTGAATTCAGCCCCCCACTGGAGAAACCCATGCTTGTCCGCCTCATGTACGCCAGCCGCGCCAACGCGCCAATGTCCGAGCAGGAGCTCAGCCTGATCCTCAAGCAGTCGCGTGAGCACAATCCGGCCGAAGGCATTACCGGCCTGCTTTGCTACACGGACGGGGTTTTCATGCAGGTGCTGGAGGGCGGCCGCGATGCGATCAACGCGCGCTACAAACACATCGTCAGCGACACCCGTCACCACGATGTGATTTTGCTCAGCTATACCGAGATCGGCGAACGCCAGTTCGCCGGTTGGTCCATGGGGCAGGCCAATCTGCAGCGCCTGAACTTGGGGCTGGTGCTGAAGTACTCAGAAACCGGCAAGCTCGACCCCTACCGCATGAGCGGTCATGCGCTGATGGCCTTGTTTCATGAGCTGGTCGCCTCAGGCGCAATCGCCTGCAACTGACCCAGCCGAACCGCTGCTGCGGCAGCGGTTCATGCTTCAGGTGCCAGGCGGTCTACAAGACCAGTTCAAGACTCCACAGCAACGCGGGGTAGACCACACCCCAGGCACCGGCTACCAGGGCGACTGCCTTGACAGCGGTGAACAGGTCTCGGCGAGGCTTGATGACGACTGAGCGCATGGGGAACTCCTCAAAGCGGGTGGCTGGGCTTTCATGGCGCCTGAGAGTTTTCTGCTGCGCCGATGAACCCCCGCACATGCAATGACCATGCCAGTTGCGCCACCCAGCCTCCCCCCGGTTCAAGTGCTGCGGTCAACCCTGAGCGCCAGCACCACCGAGCTGGTGGTTTTCAGCACTCCGTCGATGTCGCCGATTTCATCCAGCAAGGCGTCCAGCCGCATGGTTGAGTCGGCCCGCAGCAGGGCCATATAGTCGAATTCCCCGCTGACCGAGGCCAATTGGCGCAGCTCGGGCAAGGCGGTCAGCCGTTTCACCACCTCGCGCCCGGCCTTCGGGCTGACCGTGATGCCGACAAAAGCCTGCACGCCGCGGTCGGCCGCGTCGCTGCCCAAGCGCGCGGTGTAGCCGACGATCACGCCGCTCGCCTCCAAACGGGCCAATCGTGCCACCACCGTGGTGCGTGCCACGCCCAATTGCCGTGCAAGCTCAGCGGTACTGGCGCGCGCATTGGCTTGCAACAAAGTCACCAACTGGCGATCCAGTTGATCTTTGGCGACGCCCGCCGCCGCACTATCAATGCTCATGATTTACCCTAGTTTTTGACAAATCGTCTATTTTCATTGCCGATTCGTCAGGCCACCGCTATTTTTCGACGAACTCATGCTTTCTTTCGTCAGCAGCTCTCCCTAGACTTGGTGGCACACCACAGGAGGAGAACTCATGAAAATTGCATTGCTTGGGGCCGGACACATCGGCCAAACCATCGCCCGCCTGCTGCAGTCCAGCGGCGACTATCAGGTCACCGTGATCGACAAAAACGCAGCCGCCCTGGCCAAGCTGGCCGCCGAGGGCATTGCCGGCCGTGTGGTGGACACCGAAAACAAGCCGGACTTGGCCGCCGCGCTGCGCGGCCAGGACACCGTCATCAACGCCCTGCCCTATCACTTGGCCATCACCGCCGCGCAGTTGGCGCTGGAGGCGGGCTGCCACTACTTTGACCTGACCGAAGACGTGAGCGCGACCAAGGAGGTCAAGCGCTTGGCCGAAGGCGCAGCGACCGCCTTCATGCCGCAATGCGGTCTCGCTCCCGGCTTTATCGGCATCGTGGCCCACCATTTGGCCAAATCGTTCGACACGCTGCATGACGTCAAGATGCGCGTCGGCGCGCTGCCGGCCTTTCCGACCAACGCCTTGAAATACAACCTCACCTGGAGCGTTGACGGCCTGATCAACGAGTATTGCCACCCCTGCGAAGCCATCCACGACGGCCGCGCCATCGAAGCGCTGCCGCTGGAAGGGCTGGAGCATTTCTCGCTCGACGGCACCGAATATGAGGCCTTCAACACCTCCGGCGGCTTGGGCACGTTGTGCGAGACCTGGCAGGGCCGGGTGCGCAATCTGGACTACAAAACCGTGCGCTACCCCGGCCACCGCGACCTGATGACGATGCTGCTGGACGATCTGCAACTGAAGAACGACCAGGAAACGCTGAAGAACATCATGCGCAAATCGATGCCGGCCACCATGCAAGATGTGGTGCTGGTGTTCGTGACCGTGTCCGGCCTGCGCGGCGGCAGCTTGGTACAAGAAGTGTTTGCCCGCAAGATATTTGCCGAACGGGACGGTGCTGCGCCGCTGTCAGCGATTCAAATCACCACCGCAGCCGGCATTTGCGCCGCCGTCGATCTGTTCCGCAACGGTCAGTTGCCGCAGTCCGGCTTTATCCGCCAGGAGCAAGTGGAGCTGCCGGCTTTTCTGGCCAATCGCTTTGGCCAGGCCTATCAACAATCACGCCAAGTCGAATCCATCGGCTGAAAGGGACCTCGCCATGCACAACATCCAGACTTTACTGACCGACCTCGGCGTTCCTTCCGCCGCCTACAACGCCGCCTACAACGCGACCGACAACGCCACCCAAAACGGTCTAGCCGTGCACTCGCCGATTGACGGCAGCCGCCTCGGTGTCGTGCACGCCGCCTCGGCCGAGGATATGCGAGCGGCCGTCGGCCATGCCCAGACCGCCTTTCTCGCTTGGCGGCAAGTCCCGGCACCGCGCCGGGGCGAGTTGGTGCGCTTGTTCGGTGCGGAGTTGCGCCGGCACAAGGCCAGCTTGGCGCGGTTGGTAGCGATCGAGGCAGGCAAGGTCAGCAGCGAGGGCGAAGGCGAGGTGCAGGAGATGATCGACATCTGCGACTTTGCCGTCGGCCTGTCGCGCCAACTGCATGGCCTGACGATTGCCTCCGAACGCCCCGGCCACCGGATGATGGAGCAATGGCTGCCGCTGGGCGTCGTCGGCATCATCTCGGCCTTCAATTTCCCCGTCGCGGTGTGGGCCTGGAACGCCACGCTGGCCCTGGTTTGCGGCAACAGCTGCGTCTGGAAACCGTCCGAGAAAACACCGCTGACGGCGCTCGCCACGCAAGCCTTGTTCGAGCGCGCGCTGCTGCAGTTCGACGGCGCGCCGGCCCATCTGTCGCAAGTCCTCAACGGTGCCGCACCGGTCGGCGAAGCGATGGTGGACGACCACCGCGTGGCGCTGATCTCCGCCACCGGCTCGACCCGCATGGGCCGCGCGGTCGGCCCGCGCGTGGCGGCCCGCTTTGGCCGCTGCCTGCTGGAGCTGGGCGGCAACAACGCCATCATCGTCAGCCCCTCGGCCGACTTGGAACTGGCGGTACGCGGTATCTTGTTCGGAGCCTACGGCACGGCCGGGCAGCGCTGCACGACCACTCGCCGCGTCATCATCCACACCAGCATTCACGCCGAGCTGCTGGCCCGGTTGGAGCGCGCCCGAGCCAGCTTGTGCATCGGCAACCCGCTGGAGATGGGCACGCTGATCGGCCCGCTGATTGATCAGGCCGCTTTCGATGCGATGCAAACGGCGCTGGAGGCCGCACGTGCCCAGGGCGGCGAGGTCAGCGGTGGCGGCCGTGCGCTGGCGCAACAGTACCCCGGCGCTTGGTACGCCGAACCGGCGCTGGTGCGCATGCCGGCGCAGACCGACGTGGTCAAGCAAGAAACCTTCGCGCCGATCTTGTACGCCCTGCCCTACGACACGCTGGAGGAGGCGATTGCGCTGCACAACGATGTGCCGCAGGGCCTGTCGTCGGCCATCTTCACCAATGACTTGCGCGAAGCCGAGATTTTCATCAGCGCCGTCGGCTCGGACTGCGGCATTGCCAACGTCAACATCGGTACCTCAGGCGCAGAGATTGGCGGGGCTTTTGGCGGTGAAAAGGAAACCGGTGGCGGCCGTGAATCCGGCTCCGACGCCTGGCGCGCCTACATGCGCCGCGCCACCAACACCATCAACTACTCGCGCTCGCTGCCGCTGGCCCAAGGCGTCAAATTCGACATCTGATTCGCACTCCGGGAGCTTTTTTACTGGCCTCATCGTTTTTACATGCTATATTCCGGCCTCTTCTTAAGAAGACACCTGCCCAGGTGGCGGAATTGGTAGACGCACTAGTTTCAGGTACTAGCGAGTAACTTCGTGGGGGTTCGAGTCCCTTCCTGGGCACCAAACAAGAATGGCCAGCATGCAAATGCTGGCCATTTGCGTTTGGGGAACAGGAAGCAAGGCCCCTGCGGGCCTTGCGCAGGGACGAGAAAGGTGTCCGCCTGCTGGCGGCACCGGGGTCGCGGGACGTGACCGAGTCCCTTCCTGGGCACCAAACAAGAATGGCCAGCATGAAAATGCTGGCCATTTGCGTTTTAGCGTCACGTTTGGGGGTCAGTCAATAAGCCCCAGCCGACTTGAACACGGCCACGGTTTGCACCAACTCTTGTGCTTGTGCGCTGAGGCTGCTGGCGGCGGCGGCCATTTGCTCGACCAAGGCGGCGTTTTGCTGGGTGGCCTGGTCCATTTGCGTGACGGCATCGCCGACCTGCGTCACGCCAGAGGCTTGCGCTTGGGTGGCGGCGCTGATCTCGCCCATGATGTCGGTCACGCGCTTGATGCTGAGCGCCACATCGGACATGGTGGCACCGGCTTGATCCACCAGGGTGGTGCCCTGCTCGACCCGCTCGACGCTGGCGTTGATCAAGGACTTGATTTCCTTGGCGGCCTCGGCGGAGCGGCCGGCCAGCAAGCGCACTTCACTGGCCACCACCGCAAAGCCGCGCCCTTGTTCACCGGCTCGGGCCGCTTCTACCGCCGCATTCAGCGCCAAGATATTGGTCTGGAAGGCGATGCCGTCGATCACGCCGATGATGTCGGCGATCTTGCGCGACGACTCGTTGATGCCGCGCATCGTCTCCACCACTTGGCTGACGACAGCGCCGCCTTGGGTCGCCACCGTGCTGGCATTCAGCGCCAGCTGATTGGCCTGATGCACGTTGTCGGCCGACTGTTTGACGGCGCTGGTCAGGCTGGCCATGCTGCTGGCGGTGCGCTGCAGATTGCTGGCGGTCTGTTCGGTGCGGTCGCTCAAGTCCTGGTTGCCGGTGGCAATTTCGGCCGACGCGACTTCAATGCCGGACGCGCCCGAGCGCACGGTGGACACCGCCGCCTCCATGCGGCTCAAGGTCGCCTTCAAGGCCACGCCGCCGACCGAGCGGGCCGGCACGTCCGCCACCTGCAGAGTGATGCCGTCACTGCGGTTGACCATGGCGACCAAGCGAGCCAGCTCTTCGCCCTCAAGCATGGCACGGCTCATTTGCACCGCCAGCGCAATCTCGGCCCCGGCCTGGATCACGACGTAGGCGGCATGCAGCAGGATGCGCACGAAGTCGGGTTCGGTCGTGCAATAAAAGCCGAAACCGGCCGCTTGCAAGCGGTCAAAGCCGACATGGTGAACCGCAAACAGCACGGCACCAAAAATGATCAAACGCCAATCCATATAGACCAGCAACAGCGCCAAGCTGACGAAAACGCCGAAGTGCAGCTCGATCATCCCGCGCGCCAACTGGATATGCAGCGCCACAAAAGACACCAGCACAAAAGTCAAAATATAGCGGCTGGTCGGAGTCGCCTTGGCCAGCGCGTAAGTGCCCGCCGCCAGCGCCAGCAAGACCACACTGGCGATGATGGCCAAGCCAGCATCGACGAATTGCAAGCCGAGCGCGATGCTGAACACCGCGCTCAGCCCGATCGCCGACAACAAGACCCTGTCACCCAACAAGGCCAAGGGGGACACCACGTGCGGTGTGTGCTGCGCTGTCATCAAGTTGTCTCCAAATGCTTTTGCGGGCTGCCAAGGCTGGGCCCGGGTAGGCACAACCGAGGGCAGGCCGATCTTTGTTCGAGCCGGACTGCAACCCAAAGTCAAATTGTGCGATTCGCAGATCTACCCGATCAAATGAAAAGCAAAAGAAACTACCTACTATTTGGCAGATGCCGCAACCTAACGCGGCGGGCGGAGTAAATCCTAACCTTCAATTCAAGGCCAGCCCGACCAATTCCCGCACTAGGCTGTTGACGTTTTTGCGCACGGCGGCCTCGCTGGCCAAGCGCAGGCGCTCGTTCTGATCCAGCATCGCTTCACCAAACTCAGCCACGTGGACGCTTCGCAAGCGGCGCTGATAGACGGTGACGCCGCTGGTCTGATCGACCACGCTGTAGGCCAGGGTGACGGCGACCTTCATGTCCAGCCCCACCGGCGGCTGTTCCAGCGCGATCAACTGCACGGTCATCTGAAAACGCCCCTGACCGGGCCGGTTGGCGTAAATGCCGGTGGCGCGCAGCGACTCTTCGATCGCTTCCTGCAGCGCCGCATTGCTGATCTTGGCGCCCCAGTAACGGCCGGTCGGCTGGCCACCGGTCACCGGCAACAGCAGCATCTGACCGCGCAACCACTCGGGCACCCAATTGCGCAGTTGCAAGCTGTCTGCCGCCGACAACTGCATGCCGGGCGCATCGGCCGGGGTTCCACAAGCGGTCAACAAAGCGCAAACACAAGTGCAAGCCAGCGCCACGGGACGCACCCAAGCAGCTTGGCACACCAGCGAATAATTCATCCGATTCCCTCGCTGCCCTCGGGCAGCCTGCCTCAAAGCCGGCGGTGCTGCAGCGCCGGCAACTGCGTGCGCACGGCGGCCAGCCGCGCGGCATCAACGTCCGCCAGCACCAGCCCCTCGCCTTCGGCCAAGCAGCCGAGCACCTCGCCCCAAGGGTCCACCACCATGCTGTGACCCCAAGTCCTGCGGCCATTTTCATGCAGTCCGCCTTGCGCCGATGCGATGACATAGGCCTGGTTTTCGACCGCTCGTGCGCGCAGCAGCAATTCCCAATGCGCCGCGCCGGTGGTGTAAGTGAAAGCCGCCGGCACGCTGAGCAGCGAGACAGGCGAGTCGCTGACCAAGGCCCCCGGCGCAAAGCTCATCGCCCGGTACAGCTCCGGGAAGCGCAGGTCGTAGCAAACGCTCAAGCCCACTTTCAACGCCCCGGCCTGCACCGTCACCGGCGCATTGCCGGCCTCCAGCACGCGGCCTTCGTCGTAATGTTCGACTCCGTTGTCGAAGCGGAACAAATGCATCTTGTCGTAGCGCGCGGCCAACTGACCTTCGGGATTGAAGACGCAGCAGGCATTGCGCACCAGCTCGGGCGCGGGCGTTGCCGAAGAAGTTGAAGCTGAAGTCCGCAGCGGCAGCGTGCCGCCGATGATCCACAAGCCCAGCTCGGCCGCACTGCGGCTCAAAAAACCTTGAATCGGTGCCGTCAGATCACCCGGGTGCTCGGCGATGGCCAGCTTGTCGGTGTCGCGGTGGCCCATCAGGCAGAAATATTCGGGCAACGCGACCAGCTCGGCCTCCTGCGCGGCGGCCTCGCCCAGCCAATGCCGGGCACGAGCCAAGTTGTGCGCCACATCGGGGCCGGAAACCATCTGGATGGCGGCTACTTTCATGCTTCACTCCTGTTCACGGCGCGCTCGCCGCTTTGTCAGACTTTTCGGTCTTTTCAGCCTCGCCAAAGCGGCGATCTACCCGCTCGACCTTAGGGTCCACCCAAGTGCCGGTGACGTGAAACTCCCGCGTGTTGGCGGCTGCCATCGGGCGACTAAGCAACAACTGAGCCAGAAAAGTACCCAAACCGATGGCCGGGTTGATCGCAGCATAGGCCAGCGAGGCACCGCCGACGTTCAGCTCCGGCACCACCAGCACACGCAGGTTCTGGGTTTCAGCGGCCAGGTCGGCGTGCCCCTCCAGCAGCACGACGGCCTGCACGCCGCGGGTGCGCAAATTGCTGCTGCTGGCCACGCCACGCTCGATCAACACATCGCCGCTGATGCCGTCAAAGGCAAAGCCTTCCGAAAACACATCCCGGAAGTCGAGCAAAAAGCGGCGCGGCAGCGACTGCAAGCTCAACACCCCGAGCAGCCGCCCGACGCCGGGCTCGGCTTGCAGGAACTGGCCGGACTCCAGCGCCACATGCAGTTGCCCGGCCATGCTGGCGTAGTCGGGTGACAGCGGCGAGCCCTGCCAGCCGATCTGCCCGGTCAATTGGCCCTTGCCGCCGCGCAAGACCCGGCCCTGGCCGAACCGCTCCAGCATATTGCCGGCATCCAGCACGTCCAGCGTCCACTTCAGGTCGGTCTGGCGGCCCACAGTGCCGGCGGCCAGCGCCCATTGGCCGGTCGCGTTGAGGACGGCGTCGGGCGCTTTCAATTGCAGCTTGTTGAGCCGCCAGTCGCGGGCGGTGCCGGCGGCTTGCGCTTCCACTTCCAGCCGGCCGAGCTTTTTGCCGCGCAGCTCGAAGTCGTCGATCACGATGTCCAGCGCCGGCACGGTGCCGGGCTGGCTGTCCAGCAGTTGGCTGACCGAGTCGGCCTCCTGCTTGGGCAAGGACAAACGCCCGAGCCGAGCAAAAACACGCCCTGCCTGGGTGGCCGACGGCGGCCGCAGCTCCAAGTAGCCGCTGAGCTGCTCGGCATCGAGCGTGATGCGCCAGGCGTTGCGCTCGGGGGCCGGAGCCCGCGTCACCCCGGCCACCACCCGCGTCAAAGTGCGCCCGGCCACTTGCAGCGATTGGGCGCGCAGCGCCATCTGGATCGGCAAATAGGCGGACTCCAGCGCTGCAATTCCATTGCTGTTCCCGCTCCCGTTCACAGCAGCGCCGCCGGCGGCCGGACTCAGCAAACGCTCGACGGTGCTGCTCCAGGCATCCAGGTTGACGCGGTCCAGATTGGCCTGCAACTGCACACCGCTGGCCGGCAGTGGTGGCAGGTTGTCTTGAATACTCAAAGCGCCCTGCAACACACGCGCCGGCTCGACGCTGATGTCGCGCAGGTATTGGGCTTGCAGCGTGTTGCCCAGCTCGAAGCGCAATTCATCCCGGTTGCCCTGCAGCACCGTTTGCAAGCGCAGCGGCAGCGCGGTCTCCGGGTCTTTGCGCAGCGGCGCGGGCAGGTCCAGCCCCAAGCCGACCAAGTTGCTGGTCAGGCTGAACTCGGTCTGGCCGCGCAAAAAGCCCAGCTGCAAGCGATAAGCCGCCTGGCCGGTGGCCGACTGCGCCAGCCGGGCGGCCATGCTGACGGCGGAACCGAGGTCGGGCAAGCGCCGCATCGCGTCCGCGCTGGCCACACCCTGAGCGGTGAAGCGCAGCGCACCGCCGGGCTGCGTGCCGCCGTCGAAACTGGCGTCGCTGCCCAGCACCCGCGCTTGCCCACCGATCACCTTGACGCCGTCGCGGTCAAACTCCACCCGGCCGCGCGCATTGCCCAGCACGGGCACGTCGGGCCGCAAGCGCAAATCGCTGCCCAGCAACTGCACGCTGCCCTTCACATTCGACTTGTTCAGGTCGTTCAACGGCAAATGCAGCGCCAGCTTCAGCGTGGCCGGTCCGCTGGCTGTGGCATTGGCCAGCGCAGCGCCGGTCCATTCGTTCACCGGCGAGGCGCGCATGAAGCGCAGCAGCTCCGCCGTCGGCCCGCTGCCGCTGCCGTCGATCTCCAGCAACGGGTTGTGCAGCAAGTCCTTCACGCCGCCGTTCACATTGCCCAGCTCAAAGCCCAGCACCTTGGCCCGGCCATTGCGGATTTGCAAGCTAGCGCGGTCAAACACCAGCTCGGCGTTGGCTTGCTGCAGCGCCGGCCACGTGGGCGGCTGACCGGCCAGCGGCGGCACATAAGCCAGCTCGACATCGCGCGCTTGCGCCGTGATGCGGAACACCCCGGTCGGCTCGGCCCCGGGCTTGGCAGCCGCCACATCGGCAAACGGGAACTCCGCCAGGTTGCCGCGCAAACGCACGCTGACTGCCCGCGCCTCGCCGCTGTGCACCGCCTCGCGCACCCAGCTGCGCGTGGGCTCGCCCAGACTCAGCGGCAAATAATTCACGACCTTTCTGGCATCGGCTTTGTCGATGCGACCGCTCAGCTCCAGATGGCCCGGATAGCGACTCGCCTGCCCCGCGCCGCTGCGCCAGACCGCATCGAAGTTGCCATGAAAATCGGCGTTGACCAGTTGCAGACCGCTGACGCGCAACTCCAGCTGAGGCGCTTGCTTGGCCACCGGGTCGATGCGCCAATTCAGTTTGGCCGCCAGGCTTTTCACTGGCGGCAAGGCCTGCTCGAACAGCCCGGGCAGCAGCAGCTCGCCGTCCTTCATCAGCAACTGAGCCTGCCCGCCGCGCTCATTCGCATCCAGTTGCAGCTGCACGCCGGTGACGCCCGGCCGCCCGAGTCCTGCGCGCCCCGACGACGCAGCTGAAGCCGCAGCAGGAACGGCAGCGACCGGCTTGGCCGCAATCTGCAAGCCCTCCACCACCGCCTTGACCCGGTAGCTGCGCGGTGCGTCCAGCGCGCCGTCCCACTTGGCGCTCAGGCCGTTGACCACGCCTTGCGGGGCCAGCTCGGCCAACCAGGCGCGCGGCACCGCGCCGACCGGCAGGCGTTGCGCCAGTTGCGCCATCAGGGCCAGATCAAGCCGCTGCGCCGTCAGTTCGCCGCCCAGCAGCGGGGCCAGGCCGGCCGTGCTGTCGGTGCCGCTGTCAGGCACCTCACTCGGCAGCGCTTTTGACGGCGCGGCCAAACGCAAGACAACGCCCCAGTCTGAGCGTGGCCACACCACGCCATCACCGCTGATAAAGCCCAGCTGCGTCGCCTGCAAGCTGACGCGCTGCGCCTCGTATTGCAGCTGCAAGCGGCCCTCGATGCGCTCCAGGGCCAGCTGCTGCGCCTGCGGGGTCAACCGCAACTGCACGCTGCGCAGCCCCACATCGACCGTTGCGCTGTGCGGCTGGCCGTTCTTGAAATCAAGCCAGGCGCGCAGCGCGCCGTCGCCCTCACTCAATTCGAACGGCAGCGTGATGTGGCGGCGCAGTTCACGCAGATCGCTGCGCGGCAGGTCGGCATAGAGCTGGCCGCTCCAGAACTGCACTTCGCTCGGCCGCTTCAGCAGCGACTGGGCGAAGCGCGCGCGCAAGCTGAAGCGCTCACCCCAAGCCGGCGGCGGCGTGGCGTCAAGCCGCATGTCGTGTTTGCGCAGGCCGTTGCGCAGCACCAGGCTGACGTCCGAGAGTTCCAGCGGCGGGGCCGCGCGCTGCTCATCGACCCAGCGCACGCGGCCTTTCAGGATGGCAAATTCATGCTGGGAGAGCAGCCAATCGGCCCATTCTTCGGCCAAGTCGGCGCTGCCTGTCTGCTGCGCGGCATCGACGCTCAAGCCCGCCACAAAGATCTTGCCGGCTGCGTCGCGGCGCACCTCCAGCTGCGGCGCGTCGATCAGCAATTGATCAAAACGCAGTTGCATGCTCATCAGCGAGCGCATCGACAGCGACGCCGCCACGCGGGGCAAGCGCAAGGCCTCGCGCCCGGCGGCGTCCAGCAACCTGACATCGCGCATTTCGAGTGTCGAAGTCCAGCCCCCGGAGGACACCTCGATGCTGCCGATACGCAGTTGTACCCCCAGGCTGCGCGAGGCTTGCCGCTCCAGCAGCGGACGCCATTCATCGATGTGCGGCAGAATTGCCCCATGCAAGAGCAACCATGCCAGTAGCAGCAAGCCCCAGAACAGCAAGATCAGGCCAAGCGCCCAGCGCGCGATACGTTTCACCACACGAGTGGAATGCGACAGCCAAGACAGTGCGACGGGAGATGCGGATGCAGGCACTGACATTTATGAGGGGACTGCTCGCTGTGGAGCCGAATTCGATTGATCTAGGACTTGACCTCACGCTGGGTGCACGGGTGTGCATCCGGCCATGGGCCAACAGTTCAGCCGGGTGCTGCCGTTCACCCCGAGCAGCAGCGCCGCTGACGCGGGGGATGGCCGCGAATCTAGCACAGCGCCAAGCCGGCGAGTTTTCATGACCGCTAGCCCCGCACTCAAACCGACGGCATTGGCCGAGTACAGCCGCTTTGTTCAACGCGTGCGCCGCCGCTACGCCGCTGAACTGGGCCTGCTGCAGCCGGGCCTGCCCAGCCGGGCCGTGATTGAAGCCTTGGTGGCAACGCTGCAATCCGCAGGCCGCACACTCGGTGCGTCGCTGCGCGTGGCGCGCCACTTGGTGCTGGAACGCTTGGCGGTGCTGGACATTGAAGCCGGCGCGGCCATGCACGACATCACCGAAGTGATGACATCGCTGGCCGAAGTGTCGCTGTGCTTGGCGCTGGCAGAAGCGCGCGCCGATCAAGACGCCATCTCCGGCCCGCCTCGTTCGGCCAACGGCGAGATCATCGAGTTCTGGGTCGTCGGCATGGGCAAGCTGGGGGCACGCGAGCTGAACGTGTCGTCCGACATCGACCTGATCTACGTCTACGAGGACGAAGGGCAGACGGACGGTGCCGGTGCTGCTTCGATCAGCGCGCACGAGTATTTCGCCCATGTGGCACGCCGCCTGTTTGCGCTGATCGGCGATGTGACCGACGACGGGCAGGTGTTCCGGGTCGACTTGGCGCTGCGCCCGAACGGCAACTCCGGCCCGGCCGCCGTCAGCTTGGCCATGTTGGAAGAGTACTTTCTTGTTCAGGGTCGGGAGTGGGAGCGCTTTGCCTGGCTGAAGAGCCGCGTGGTCGCACCACTGTCCAGCGTGCAGAACGGCCACGCCCTGGCCCTGCGTTCGCTGGTGACACCGTTTGTCTACCGCCGCTACCTGGATTACGGCGTGTTCGAGAGCCTGCGGCAATTGCACCGCAAGATCCGCGACGAAGCGCAGCGCCGTGCGGCTGGGCGGCCGGAGCGGGCCAACGACGTCAAGTTGTCACGCGGCGGGATCCGTGAAATCGAATTCACCGTGCAGCTGCTGCAAGTGGTGCGCGGCGGGCAGTTCCCCGAGATCCGCACCCGCTCGACCGTCAAGGCGCTGAGCCGCTTGGCCGAGCGCGGCCTGATGACAGCGGAGACCGCCGAAAAGCTGGCGGCCGGCTATGTGTTCTTGCGCCGCGTCGAGCACCGCATCCAGTTCCTTGACGACCAGCAAACCCATTGCCTGCCCGGCAACGACGAAGACGTGGCCTGGATTGCCCGCAGCCTGGGCATGACTTGCGACCCCGGTTCCCGCCGCTCCGACGCCGAAAGCTGCGAACTGCTCGACCAGTTGTGCGAAGTGCGCGAAATCGTCGCCACCGAGTTCGACGCCCTGCTGCACGACGGCCAAGCACCGAAGAGCGGAGCCAATGGCTGCCGCACTTGCGGCGGGCCGGTGATGACGGTGGACGCCGAGGAATTCCTGGTCAAGCTGCCGCCCGAGCTGGCCACCGCCGTGCGGCGCTGGGCCGAACACCCGCGCGTGCAAAGCCTGCGCGAAGAATCGCGCTTGCGCTTGGCCAAGCTGGTCGGCCGCGCTGCCACGGCGGTGCGCGACGGAAGTTGCACACCCGACGCCGCCGTGCGCTTTGTCGATTGGATGGAGCCGCTGCTGCGGCGCGAGAGCTATCTGGCCCTGCTGGTCGAACGCCCGGCGGTGCAAACCCGGCTGCTGCGGCTGCTCGGCATGGCGCGCTGGCCGATGCGTTATTTGATGCTGCACCCGGGCGTGATCGACGAACTGGCGGACAACCGGGTCTTGCAGGAACGCTTTTGCGGCGCCACTTTCATCAAAGACATGCAGTCGCGCCACGCCGCCTGGGAGCGCTCCGGCGAGGCCCACGAGGAGGAGTTGCTCGACACGCTGCGCCGCGCCCACCATGCCGAGGTGTTCCGCACGCTGGTGCGCGACATCGAAGGGCAAATCACCGTGGAGCAAGCGGCCGACGAGTTGTCGGAGCTGGCCGATGCGGTGCTGCAGTGCACGATTTTGTGGGCCTGGGCCCGGCTCAAGCAAGCGCACCGGCCTGATCCGCGGATTGCCGTGATTGCCTACGGCAAGCTCGGCGGCAAGGAGCTGGGCTACGGCGGCGACCTCGACGTGGTGTTCTTGTTCGATGACGACGATGAACGCGCGCCGGAGATTTACGGGGCCTTCGTGCGCAAGCTGATCACCTGGCTGACCGTGCGCACCGCCGCCGGCGACCTGTTCGACATCGACACCGCACTGCGGCCGAACGGCAACTCCGGCCTGCTGGTGACGTCGCTGAATTCGTTCGAAAAATACCAGACCGGACGCGGCAGCAATACCGCCTGGACCTGGGAACACCAAGCCATCACCCGCGCGCGCTTTTGCGCCGGTGACGCACGCATTGCCGAACGCTTCGAGGCGGTGCGCCGGGCGGTGCTGACCGCGCCGCGCGACCACGCGGCGCTGCGCGAAGAAGTGCAGGCGATGCGCGCCAAAGTGCGTTTGTCCCGGCCGATACGCGCCGGGCAATTTGACGTCAAGCACAGCCCCGGCGGCATGATGGATGCCGAGTTCGCGTTGCAATACCTGGTCTTGGCGCATGCCGCCACCCACGACGGCATCCTCGCCAATGCCGGCGTCATCGGCCTGCTGCAACGCGCAGAAACAGCCGGTTTGCTGCCTGTTGGCGTCGGCTACGCAGCGGCTGATGCCTACCGCGAATTGCGCCGTGCCCAGCACCGGGCCCGGCTGAATGAGCAAGCCACGGCGGTTGACATGGCCGATCTGCCGGCACTGGGGCTGGAGCCACACCGCTTGGCCGTGCTGGCGCTGTGGCAAGCCGTTTTCCACTGAGCCACGGGCAACGCGGCTGGGTGGCACTGGCGGCCCTGCTGGGCTCGCTCAGCTTGCTGGCCTGGACTCAGCCGAGCAGCGGGCTGGACTGGCAGCCTTCATTGGCTGCGACTGAACCGTGGCGCGCCTGGACGGCGGTCAGCGTGCACTGGAGCCGCCAACATCTGCAGGCCAATCTGGCGGCCTGCGCGGTGGTCGGCTTGTTCGGCTGGGCCGCCAAACTGCCGCTGCGTTGCACCTGGGCTTGGGCGCTGGCTTGGCCGCTGACGCAGGCACTGCTGTTGCTGCAGCCGGGCTTGCAGCACTTTGGCGGCCTGTCCGGCGTTTTGCACGGCGGCGTGGCCGTGGTGTTGGTCGAGTTGCTGGCACGCGGCGGGCGCGAGCGCCGCATCGCCGCTGCCGTTACCGCAGGCTTGCTGATCAAGCTGTGGATGGAGCAGCCGCTGGGCAGCGCGCTGCGCGAGGTGGACGGTTGGGACATCGCCGTGGTGCCGTTCTCGCACCTGACCGGCGCGGTGGCCGGAGCGGTCTGCGCGGTGAGCTTGCGGCTATTGACGCGTCGTCGGGCATAGTGTCCACCCATGACCACCCTGCGTAAAACCGAGCTCGACCGTTTCGCCATCACTTGCTTGCTGCTTTGCTGCCTGCTATGGGGGCTCAATCAGGTAGCCGTCAAAGCGGGGCTGACGGAAATCGGCCCGCTCTGGCAATCGGGCTTGCGCTCGGCCGCAGCCGCGCTGCTGGTCTGGCT
>CANFYD010000003.1 GCA_947450745.1 Burkholderiales bacterium | reverse complement strand
GTCCGTTGTGCATGAACAAATAGGGGCCATAGTGGAACGGGTGGCAGTTCTGCCGTGCGATGCCGGTGCCGGTGGCTGCCCGCACATGGGCAAAAAACAAATGCGAGCGCACATTGCTGCACAGCGCCAGCAGGTTCTCGTCCGACCAGGCCGGCATCACCTCGCGGTATACGCCCGGTGCGTCGCGCTCGCCGTACCAGCCGATACCAAAGCCGTCGCCATTGGTGACCGCTTTGGCTTGGTCGGCCCGCAGCGATTGCCGCACCAGCGAATGTTGCGGTTTGCAGACCAGATCTTCCAGAAAAATGGTGTTGCCCAAGTAGGCAAGAAATCGACACATGGTCTTGAGTTGCGCAATCGTGATGAATCGGCACAGGCAATATTCATGCCCTGGATAGCGTTTTGGATATCGTCGCGCAGCGGCCTCGCTATGCTCGGCGCATGAAAACCTGGTTCGATGATCTTTCTTTATCCACTGCGGTGGCCGGCTTTGTGGCAGTGCTGGTGGGCTTCACCAGTTCGGTCGCCATCGTATTCCAAGCCGCGCAGGCCTTGGGCGCCACACCGGCACAAACCAGCTCCTGGATGTGGGCCCTGGGTCTGGGCATGGGCGTGACCAGCCTGGGGCTGTCGCTGTGGACACGCCAGCCGGTGCTGACGGCCTGGTCCACGCCGGGGGCGGCGTTGCTGGCCGCCACGTCGGGCATCTCGATGCCCGAGGCGATCGGGGCCTTCATCGTTTGCGGCGGCTTGATCGTGCTGTTCGGTATCACCGGCTGGTTCGAGCGGGTGATGGACCGGATCCCGCTGGCGGTGGCGGCCGCGCTGCTGGCCGGTGTGCTGGCGCGCTTTGGCCTCGACGCGGTGCTGACGGTGAAAAGCGCGCCGCTGCTGGTGCTGTGCATGGCGGGGGCTTATTTGCTGGGCAAACGCGTGTGGCCGCGCTACGCCGTGCCGGGCGTCTTGCTGGCGGGCATGGCGGTGGCGGCCAGCCAGGGCAGCTTGCACCTGGGCGGCATTGCCTGGGCTTGGGCACAGCCGGTCTGGACGACGCCGACCTTCAGCGCGGCCGCCCTGATCGGTGTGGCCTTGCCGTTGTTCCTCGTCACCATGGCTTCGCAGAATTTGCCCGGCGTGGCGGTGCAGCGTGCTTCGGGCTACCGCACGCCGGTGTCGCCCTGCATCACGGTGACCGGCTTGACCACGGTGTTGCTGGCGCCGTTCGGCGGTTATTCCTTCAACTTGGCGGCTATTACGGCTGCGATCTGCATGGGCCCGCAAGCGCATGAGAATCCGGCCCGCCGCTACACCGCCTCGGCGATGGCCGGCCTGTTCTACATCGCGCTGGGCCTGGCCGGCGGCGCGGTGGTCGGCTTGCTGGCGGCCTTTCCGCGCGAGCTGGTGGCGGCCGTGGCGGGGTTGGCCTTGCTGGGCACCATCGCCGGCGGCTTGGCCACTGCGCTGAAGGAAGAAAAGCACCGCGACGCCGCCATCCTGACCTTTCTGGTCACGCTGTCCGGCATCAGTCTGCTCGGTATCGGCTCCGCGTTCTGGGGCGTGGTGGTCGGTACGATCGCTCTTTTGGTGCAACACTTGCGCAAATAGTTGCCCCTAGTTAACAGGACTCACGCATGAAACTGCTCTTCGTTGCCGACCCTCTGGAGTCGTTCAAGATCTACAAGGACACCACCTTTTCGATGCTCCGCGAGGCGGCCAAGCGTGGCCATCAACTGTGGACTTGCGAGGTGCAGGACCTGGTTTGGCGCTCAGGCGGCCGAGTCGTGGCGCGCACCGCGCGGGCGATTGCCCTGACCGGTGACGCCACCGATTGGTTCACCGTGCTGGCGACCTCTGAGCTGGTGCTGGCCGAGACAGACGGCATCGTGATGCGCAAGGACCCGCCGTTCGACAGCGAGTTTTTCTACGCCACCCACCTGCTCAGCCAAGCCGAGCGTGAAGGCGCGCGTGTCTTCAACCAGCCGGCCGCCTTGCGCGAGCACCCGGAAAAGCTGGCGCTGATGGAGTTCCCGCAGTTCTGCGCCACCACGCTGGTGACGCGCAGCGAGGCCGCCATCCGCGCCTTTCATGCGGAGCAGGGCGACATCATCCTGAAGCCGCTGGATGGCATGGGCGGCATGGGCATCTTCCGGGTCGGGCTGGACGGCCTGAACCTCGGCGCCATCATCGAAACCCTGAACAAGGGCGGCACCGAAACCATCATGGTGCAGCGCTTCCTGCCCGAGATCGCGCAAGGCGACAAGCGCGTGCTGGTGATCGGCGGCGAGGTGGTGCCGTTCTGCCTGGCGCGCATTCCACAGGGCGGCGAAGTGCGGGGCAACTTGGCCGTGGGCGGCAAGGGCGTGGCGCAGGCGATCAGCGCGCGCGACCGCGAGATTGCCGAGGCGGTCGGCCCCATCCTGGCGGCCCGTGGCCTGTTGTTGGTCGGCTTGGATGTGATCGGCGACAGCCTGACAGAAATCAACGTCACCAGCCCGACCTGCTTCCAGGAGATCACCGACCAAACCGGCTTCGATGTCGCCAAGCTGTTTGTCGACGCGCTGGAACGGGCGCTGGCATCGCCGCGCTGAGCTTCAAAACGCTGTGGCTGCGTCTGGCCGCTGTGTTTTTGAGCCCGCCAGCGCTGGCCGAGCGGGCGCGCAAGCGGCAGATGGGCGCCCTGTTGAAGCTGCACCAGGGCCGTCCGTTCGTGTTTGATGACGGCAAGCTGCGCCTGATGTATTTCAACGAAAAATCGGTGCAAAGCGCGATGAAGCGGGACGCGCCGGACGAGTTGCAGTGCGGCTATACGCTGGCGATGATGGCTTTTTTGCTGGCCCAGCCGGCACCGGCGCACATCTTGATGGTCGGGCTGGGCGGTGGCTCGTTGCTGAAGTTCTGCCGTCGCCACCTGCCGGCCAGCCGCATCACGGTGCTGGAGATCGATGCCGATGTGATCGCGCTGCGCCAGCAATTCCTGATTCCGCCCGATGACGCCTTGCTGCAGATCATCCATTGCGACGCCACCGCCTACTTGGCTGCCCACGCCTTGCAGGTCGATGTGTTGCTGCTGGATGGCTTTGACGGCGGCGGCATGGTGGCCGAGCTGAGCACGGCCCGCTTTTATGCCGACTGCCATGCCGCTTTGGCGCCCAGCGGCGTGTTGGTCTGCAATATGTGGGGCCGGCGGCGGCTGCTGGTTGGTTTGTTGGCTGAGCTGCGCCAGCAATTCGACGCCAGCGTTCATTGGTGCCGCTCGCCCGACAGCTACAACCTGATCGTGTTTGCCTTCCGCAGCGCAGCGGCCCTGTTCCCTCCGGCGCAAGCGCTCCCGCAGAGGCTGCTGGATGAAGTTTTGCTTGAGAATCTGACCGCGCTGGGCGGACGCATGCGTACCTTACCGATGCCGAGTGCGGGCCCGTTGCTTGACCTGCCGCTTGACGCGTCGTTTGACCCACCGTTTGACCGACTAAAGCCCGATCTACCGGCGCTGACGCTGGAAATTGACCTGTTGATGACGACCGATGCCAGCTTGCCGCTGACCGATGCCGAATGGAGTGCGGCCCGCCAATGAGGGCTTGTCGCCGCAACTTATAGGTAGAGGGGGCAAGCCGTTTATGCTCCACGCTCGCTAAATTAAGGATGCCCAAATGATTACAACTCGTGCTGCTGTGGCCTGGAAGGCTGGTGCTCCGCTCACCATTGAAGAAGTTCAGCTCGACGGCCCGCGCGAGGGCGAGGTGCTGGTCGAGGTCAAGGCCACCGGCTTGTGCCATACCGATCTGTACACGATGTCCGGTGCCGACCCGGAAGGCATTTTCCCCGCCATCCTGGGCCATGAAGGCGCAGGCATCGTGCTGGAAGTAGGCGCTGGCGTGCCCTGGTTGAAGCCCGGCGACCACGTGATCCCGCTCTACACGCCGGAATGCCGGCAGTGCAAGTTCTGCCTGTCGCGCAAGACCAATCTGTGCCAGGCGATCCGCCCGACGCAAGGGCGCGGCTTGATGCCCGACGGCACCTCGCGCTTCTCGATCGGCGGCAAGCCGATCTTTCACTACATGGGCACGTCCACCTTTGCCAACCACATCGTGGTGCCCGGCATCGCGCTGGCCAAGATCCGCCCGGACGCACCGTTCGACAAGGTCTGCTACATCGGCTGCGGCGTCACCACCGGCGTGGGTGCCGTGCTGTTCACCGCCAAGGTCGAGGCCGGTGCCACGGTCGTGGTGTTCGGCCTGGGCGGCATCGGGCTGAATGTGATCCAGGGAGCCAAGATGGTCGGGGCCGACAAGATCATCGGCGTCGACCTGAACCCGGCCCGCGAGGCGCTGGCCCGCAAGTTCGGCATGACGCACTTCATCAACCCGAAGGAAGTCGGCAATGTGGTGGACCGCATCGTCGAGCTGACCGACGGCGGCGCCGACTACAGCTTCGAGTGCATCGGCAACACCAAGGTGATGCGCGACGCGCTGGAATGCACGCACAAGGGCTGGGGCCGCAGCATCATCATCGGCGTGGCCGAAGCCGGTGCCGAGATCAGCACCCGGCCGTTCCAGCTCGTCACCGGGCGCAAATGGGAAGGCTCGGCCTTTGGCGGCGCACGCGGCCGCACCGACGTGCCGCGCATCGTCGATTGGTATATGGACGGCAAGCTGAACATCGACGACTTGATCACCCACAAGTTGCCGCTGGAGCGCATCAACGAAGGCTTCGAGCTGATGAAGAGCGGCGAGTCGATCCGCACCGTGGTGGAGTTTTGAGCTTGCGGACGCAGGCCTCGACCGGCTCTTTGGCCGGGATGGAGTTGCTGAGTCAGCAGCTGTCGTTCGGCGGCACCCAGCGCTTTTACCGCCATGCGTCCGCTGTCATCGGTTTGCCCATGCGGTTTGCGCTGTATGTGCCGCCGGCACCGAAGGGCTTGCTGGTCTTTCTGGCCGGCCTCACCTGCAACGAGGAAACCTTCACCACCAAGGCCGGCGCGCAGCGGCTGGCGGCAGAGCTGGGCTTGGCCCTGCTGATGCCTGACACCAGCCCGCGCGGTGCCGGCGTGGCGGGCGAGGCGGATGCTTGGGACTTCGGCGTGGGTGCCGGCTTTTATCTGGATGCCACGCAGCCGCCCTGGGCACCGCATTGGCGCATGGAAAGCTATTTGATCGACGAGTTGCTGCCCGGCGTGCAGCGCGAATTGGGGCTGGACGCCGCACGCACCGGTATTTTTGGCCATTCGATGGGTGGGCACGGCGCGCTGACGCTGGGCTTGAGGCACCCCGGCAGCTTCGGTTCGGTGTCGGCTTTCGCGCCGATCACCGCCCCGGCGCTGTGCCCTTGGGGGCAGAAGGCCTTCAGTGGCTATCTCGGTGAAGACCGCGCCAGTTGGGCCGCGCACGACGCGTCGGCCTTGATGCGCTCGCAAACCCAAGCGCCCTTCCCCGGCGGCATCCTGATCGACCAAGGCCTGGACGACAAGTTCTTGGCCGAGCAATTGCTGCCGGAGCAATTCGAAGCTGCTTGCAGCGCCGCTGGCCAGCCGCTGCGTCTGCGCCGCCAGCCCGGCTACGACCACAGCTACTACTTCATCGCCAGCTTTGTGGACGACCATTTACGCCACCACGCCGAGCAGTTGAAGATCTCCTAGCGGCTGTCAGCATTTGTAGGGTGGGTCGAGACCCGCGTCTGGCCGACTGTGGACTCATATTGTGCGAAGCCAGCTGATGTTGGCACCGCACTGCCCGTGGCGACATCGCTCGCGGGTCTTGACCCGCCCTACGACACTGAAATCGGATGAGTCTGTTTTGTTTCTTGAGCGGGCGAGACGCGGAAAGTTCTCACCCTCGCAGTGGTACAACCGTCGATTCAGACGGTAACGATAGCCGCAACGACGAACTGGAAGACTCATGACCTCAGCCTGGACCCAAGCGCGGCGCGCCGCACGCATGAACCCCTCGATCATTCGAGAAATCCTCAAAGTCACCGAAAAGCCCGGCATTTTGTCGATGGCCGGTGGCCTGCCTTCGGCCGACACCTTTCCGGTCGAGGAGTTGAAAGCCGCCTGTGACCGGGTGCTGACTCACAACGCCCGCGAGGCGCTGCAATACGCCGCCAGTGAGGGCTTTGCGCCGCTGCGCGAATGGGTCGCTGCCCACGTCGCAGCGCTGGGCATGCAGGTGACGCCGGACCAAGTGCTGATCACCAGCGGTTCGCAGCAGGGCCTGGACCTGGTCGGCAAGATCCTTTGCGACGCCGGTGCGCCGGTGGCCGTTGAGACGCCGACTTATCTTGGTGCTTTGCAGGCGTTCACGCCCTACGAGCCGATTTTCACCAGCCTGGCCAGCGACGAGCAGGGCGTTGACCCGGCTGCGGTGGCGCGCTTGCCGCATGACGCGCCGGGCACCCGCTTTGCCTATTTGCTGCCCAATTATCAAAACCCGACCGGCCGCGTGATGAGCGCGGCGCGGCGCGAGGCGGTGGTGGAAGCAGCGAGGGTGGCGCGCGTGCCCCTCATCGAGGACAACCCTTACGGCGACTTGTGGTTTGACGCGCCGCCGCTGAA
The DNA here is from genome assembly GCA_947450745.1 of Burkholderiales bacterium. Classification (GTDB taxonomy): domain Bacteria; phylum Pseudomonadota; class Gammaproteobacteria; order Burkholderiales; family Burkholderiaceae_C; genus Paucibacter_A. Next base: position 21,490 of record CANFYD010000003.1, on the reverse strand, counting down.
CTCGCTCGCTTCGCAGTGGCCCGAAGGCTCGATCTATCTTGGCTCCTTCAGCAAGGTGCTGACGCCGGGCTTTCGCCTGGGCTACATGATCACGCCGGCCGCGCTTTACCCGAAGTTTTTGCAAGCCAAACAAGCGGCCGACCTGCACACGCCCGGGTTCAACCAGCGCGTCGTGTACGAGGTCATCCGCAATGGCTTTCTCGACCAGCATGTGCCGCGGATCCGGGCGCTTTACAAGGCCAACCGCGATGCCATGGCCGCGGCGCTGACCGAACATATGCCGGCCGGTTGCAATTGGCAGATTCCGCAAGGCGGCATGTTCTTCTGGCTGAACTTGCCCGCCGGCCTGGATGCGCTGGCCCTGCTGCCCACGGCGGTCGAAGCCGGCATTGCCTATGTGCCCGGCGCTGCGTTTTACGCCCACGCCCCGGACCCGTGCACGTTGCGGCTGTCCTTTGTGACGCTGACGCCGGCGCTGATCGGCGAAGGCGTGGCGATTCTGGGCCGTGTCTTGCGCGCTGCGCTGGATAGCGAGTTGGAGACAGCACCATGAGCTTGCAAACGCGCCGCTTTGCGCAGGTCGATGTGTTCACCGCCACGCCCTTGCGCGGCAATGCCTTGGCCGTGGTCGTCGATGGCGACGGCTTGAGCGACGGCGCGATGGCCAGTTTTGCACGCTGGACCAATCTCAGCGAGACGACGTTCTTGCTGACCCCGACCGACCCGCTGGCCGACTACCGGGTGCGTATCTTCACGCCCACTGGCGAGCTGCCCTTTGCCGGTCACCCGACGCTGGGTTCGGCCTATTGCTGGCTGGCCCACGGCGGTACGCCCAAGCGCAAGGGCGAGGTGATGCAGGAATGCGGCATCGGTCTGGTGCGTATCAAGCGCGGCGTGGAGCGCAACAAGGAGCGGCTGGCCTTTGCCGCTCCGCCGCTGCTGCGTTCAGGCCCCGTCGAGCCGGAGTTGCATGCGCAAGTGCTGCGCGCGCTGCGGCTGTCCGCCGACGAGGTGCTGGATGTGGTCTGGCTGGACAACGGCCCGCATTGGGTGGCCGCGCGCTTGCACAGCGCCGCCGCAGTGCTGGCCCTGCAACCGGACTTCGCCGCGATGGGTGAACTGGAGCTCGGCGTCGTTGGCGCTTACCCGGCCGGCTCACCGCAGCAGTTCGAGGTGCGCGCCTTTGTGCCCGGCCTGGGCGTGCCGGAAGACCCGGTCACCGGCAGCTTGAACGCCGGCCTGGCGCTGTGGCTGCAAGGTGCCGGCCTGGCCCCGGATCGCTACATCGCGGCACAGGGCGCGGCACTGGGCCGCGCCGGCCGCATCCACGTGCTGCGCGACGGCGCGGACACCTGGATCGGCGGCGACGTGACGCCGATGATTGCGGGGCAGGTCAAGCTGTAGCGCGACCCGGCCGGCTGTGGTTTGCTCGTCAGCCTGCTTTTTCGGCCTGGTAGTTGTCGTGACAGGCCTTGCAGCTCTGGCCGACCGTGCCGACGGCGGCCTTGATCTGGTCCAGGTTGCCGCTCTTGGTGGCGGCGTCCAGCTTGGCCACTTCGCCGATCATCTTGTCGGCTGCGTCCTTGAACTTGGCCGATTCCTTCCAGATTTCCGGCTTCGCGCGATTGGGCAAACCCTTGTCTGTGCCTTCACCGAAAGCCGTGAAGGGCAGCTTGGCAATGGTGTTGAGAATGTCGGCGTTTTCAGCTGCGACCTTGGCATCGAAGGGCACTTTGCCTTGCGCCATGGCCGCCACGCGACCGAAATGCGAGCCCATCAGCGTGAAAGCGGCCTGGCGATATTTGATCGCTTGCTCGGGTTTTTGAAATTGCGCGCTGGCGGGCAGCGCTGTCATGAGTCCGGCCACGCTGGCCAGGGCGATCAGGTATTTCTTCATGCAGGCTTCCTTGAGATTGACGAAGCACGACGATGCCTCGTGGCTGGCAGTGTAGGCAAAGTGCCGCTCCTTCGTTGTCTGCAGTCGACCTACGTTAATCTGCGCACAGCGACACAGGGGAGCTTGTATGGCGGACAGCTTGTTGAAACGGGTGCGGATCTGGGATTTGCCGACCCGCTTGTTTCATTGGGCTTTGGTGCTCGGTGTGGTCGGTGCGGTTGTCAGCGCCAAAATCGGCGGCAACGCGATGGTTTGGCACATGCGTCTGGGTTATGCGGTGCTGGCGCTGGTCGGCTTCCGGCTGTTGTGGGGCATGGTCGGCGGGCGCTGGTCGCGCTTCAGCAGCTTCCTTTACAGCCCGGCCGCGCTGTGGCGCTATTTGCGCAAGACGCCACTGCCGACCGATCATTTCGAAGCGGGCCACAACCCGCTCGGCGCGTTTTCGGTGCTGGCCATGCTGGCTTGGTTGTTGGCGCAGATTGCTTCCGGCTTGATCGCCGACGACGAAATCGCCACGGCCGGCCCGCTGGTGCGCTGGGTGTCGAGCGAACTCAGTCTGTCCTGGACCGCGTATCACACCAGTTATGGGCAATGGGGGATTCTCGGCTTGGTCGGCCTTCATGTGGCGGCCATTGCTTACTACCGCTTGGGTAAAAGCAATGACTTGATCGGGCCGATGTTCAGTGGTTACAAGACCTTGGCCGCACAGGTGCCCGCCACGCGCGACACCTTGTCCACGCGGCTGTTCGCGCTGACCCTGCTCGGCGCTTGTGCGGCAGCGGTCTACTTGCTTGTAGATCTGGGGCATTCATAGCGGCGGTCCAAGTCCGACACGCCCGACACTCGTTACAGTCGTTGCATGAACAGTGCCGTCATCAGCCTCATCTCGCCCGACACCCCGCAAGCCTGGGACGCCACGCGCGACATCCTGCGCGACTACGGCGCGAGCCTGCAAATCGATCTGGATTTTCAGCATTTCGATAGCGAATTGGCCGGGCTGCCCGGGCAATACGCGGCGCCCGGCGGCGGCTTGTTGCTGGCCTGCGTGGACGGTGCGGTGGCGGCCTGCGGGGGGTTTCGCAACCTGCCCGATGTCGATTACCCGAACGCTTGCGAGATGAAGCGGCTTTATGTGCGCCCGGCCTTCCGGCGTTTCGGCCTCGGGCGCATGCTGGCCCAAGCGTTGATGGACAGCGCCACCCAGGCCGGCTATTCCGCGATGTTGCTCGACACCCTGAACGATATGGAAGCGGCGCGCGGGCTGTACGAAAGTCTGGGTTTCGAGGCCGTGCCGCCGTATTACTTCAACCCTATCCCCGGCGCGCATTATTTGAAGGTCGATCTCAACTGACCGGGGTTACAGGTGATTACCGGGCTAGCATGAGTTTTTACTTGAATCTGCCACCGACCGATGAGCTCCGACGACACGCTGTACCAAGTTGAATCTGCTAGCCCCGAAGCCGCGGTGCTGGGCGAATCGCCGCTTTGGCACGCGGCCGAGCAATGCCTCTACTACGTGGACATCCCCGGACATCAGGTCTTGCGCCTGGACCCTGCGACGCGGGCCTTGAAGCGCTGGCAAATGAGCAGCGAGCCCGGTTGCATCGCCCTGATCGAGGGCGGCGGCTTGCTGGTGGCGCAGCGCAATGGCTTGTGGCGGCTTGATCCGGCCAGCGGTGATCAGCAGTTGTTGACCAAGGCGCCCTACGACAGCGCCAAGCAACGCTTCAACGACGGCAAGCCCGACGCGCAGGGGCGCTTCTGGGTGGGCACGATAGATGACGCCCGCCTGCCGCATGCCGGGCTTTATTGCTACGCAGCGGGGGCCGCCTCACTGATGGCCGACGGCATCGTCACCTCCAATGGCCTGGCCTGGAGCCCGGATCAGCGGGTGCTGTATTGGTCGGACACCAAGGCGCATGAAATCTATCGCTTTGACTTCGAGCCAGCGACCGGTGCGCTGGGGCCGCGCCAGCCGTTTGCCAAATTTGCGCCGCGCGCGCCGGAGCAATCGCTTGATGACTACGGCGGCCGTCCCGACGGCGCTGCGGTGGATGCCGAAGGTTGTTACTGGGTTGCGATGTTCGAGGGGCAGCGCCTGCTGCGTTTGGCGCCGGACGGGACCGTGTTGCAAGAAGTCAAGCTGCCGGTGCGCTGCCCGACCATGCCGACTTTCGGCGGTGCCGACCTGCGTACGCTTTACATCACGACCGCTCGCGAAAATCGTTCGGCCGAGGAATTGGCCGCCCAACCTTGGGCGGGTCACGTGCTTGCCATGCGGGTAAAAGTGGCCGGCTTACCGCCGCAGCAGGTCAAGCTCTGAGCGCTGAGCCGACGGCTTGATCCACTGGCCCTGGGCCAGCGCTTAGCGAGCGCCATGCCGGAAGTCATAGCTTCTGACAGGGTGCTGACAGCGCTCGTTCTAGAATGCGACACCCTGGGGCTTGCGGAAAACTACGGGTTTCCACATATAATCTATGGGTTTTGCCGACACACACAATCCAGCAATGAACGAACTCAAGAGCGATGGGGCTTCCAACGCTCAAGATTTGCAGCGAAGGTTGGAAAGGTTGGATTCACAAGTAGTGCCGCCGCAGGCTGAGAAGCAAGCGAGCAGCAAGACGAGCGATGCCGTAGGTCAAAAGCCTTGGCAGAGTTGGTCAGAAGAAATTCCTGATGACGGTGAAGAGGTGGGGGTCGAAGAGGCTCCCTTCAAGACCCTGACTGCAATCGAAGCGAAAGCTTTGGTGGCGCGGAGTCCGCAGCTTTCGCCTTGGCGAATCGTTGGGCTCCAAGCGCTGGTCGGTGCAGTGATCGCTGGGCTTTGGTGGCTTGCCACGGGGCAAAGCGGTGCAGCGTGGTCCGCCCTGTGTGGTGTGGCTGCGGTGGTTTTACCCAACGCCTTGATGGCATGGGGTATGACCAAGCTCTTCAGAGGGATTCCTGGCGCTGCGGTGCTTGGATTCATGTTCTGGGAGTTGATCAAAATCATGACGGCCGTTGCCTTGTTGGCAGCGGCTGCGGTATGGATGCCTGATCTGAATTGGCTGGCTTTGCTGGTCGGCTTGATCGGGTGCTTGAAAGTAAATTGGCTGGCCTTGCTGATGCAGGGTTGGATGAGTCGCAAGATTTGCGACAAAACGCGAGACGGAAACTGACGATGGCAGCCGAAGGACACGCGCCCAACGCGGGCGAATATATCCAGCACCACCTGCAGCATATGCAGATGAATTTCTCGGGTGAGCTCGTCAAGCAAACCAGCATTGTCGATTTCAGCCTGTTCAACTTGGACTCGCTGATCTACTCGATCATCCTGGGCGTGATCGGTTGCTTGGTGCTGTGGTTGGGTGCACGCAAGGCCACCTCAGGTGTGCCGGGCCGCTTCCAAGCCGCCGTGGAAATCCTCTCGGAAATGGTCGAAAACCAAGCCAAGGGCGTGATCCACAACGCCAAGAGCCGCAAACTGATTTCCCCGCTGGCGCTGACCGTGTTTGTCTGGATCTTCCTGATGAACTTCATGGACATGCTGCCGGTTGACCTGTTGCCATCACTGTGGGCGCAGGCCTACGGCGCAATGGGTCACGACGCCAGCCACGCTTACATGCGTGTGGTGCCCACGGCCGACTTGTCCACCACCTTGGGCTTGTCGACCAGCGTCCTGCTGTTGTGCTTCATCTACAGCATCAAGATCAAAGGCATCGGTGGCTGGACGCATGAGTTGCTGGCCGCACCGTTTGGCGACAAATGGTTTTTGTACCCTATCAACTTCTTGATGCAAATCATCGAGTTCGCAGCCAAGACGGTGTCTCACGGCATGCGGTTGTTCGGCAATATGTTCGCCGGTGAATTGGTGTTCATGTTGGTCGCGCTGATGGGTGGCGCTTGGGCTTGGGAGTTGAACCCGCTGTCGGGTGGCTTCTGGTTGGGTATCGGCCATTTGGCGGCCGGCACCGTGTGGACGCTGTTCCACATCCTGATCATCACCTTGCAGGCCTTCATCTTCATGATGTTGACCTTGATCTACACCGGCCAGTCGCACGACGCGCACTGACCGACGCTTTACTGTTTTACTTTTCCCCTCCCTTTCCCTTTCTTATCATTCCATTCAGGAGCAAATCATGGAAAACATCCTCGGTCTCGTAGCACTTGCTTGCGGTCTTATCGTTGGTCTGGGCGCTTTGGGCGCTTCTATCGGCATCGCGCTGATGGGCGGCAAGTTCCTGGAAGCTTCGGCTCGCCAGCCTGAACTGATGAATGAATTGCAAACCAAAATGTTCATCTTGGCTGGTCTGATCGACGCTGCGTTCCTGATCGGCGTGGCTATCGCATTGCTGTTCGCGTTCGCCAAGCCTTTCGCGATCTAAGCGGCTCGCCTACCTTTCACGGTTGAAAGGATCGTGCTGTGAATATCAACGCAACTCTGTTCCTGCAAGCAATCGTTTTTGCGATTCTTGTATGGTTCACCATGCAGTTCATCTGGCCGCCTATCACCAAGGCGCTGGATGATCGTGCAGAGAAGATCCGCGACGGACTGGCCTCGGCTGATAAAGCCAAGGCCGAGTTGGCCAACGCCAACAAGAAGGTTGACGAGCAACTCGCGCAGACCCGCGGTGAGACCACTTTGCTGATGGCTGCTGCTGAAAAGCGCGCCACTGCCATGGTGGACGAAGCCAAGGCACGTGCGACTGAAGAAGCCGCCAAGATCATCGCTTTGGCCAAAGCCGAAGCAGGTCAGGAATCCTTGAAAGCCCGTGAGGCCCTGCGTAGTCAGGTCGCCGCATTGGCCATCATGGGTGCCGAGGCGATTCTCAAGCGCGAAGTCGATGCCGGCGTTCACGCCGAGCTGCTGACGCGTTTGCAGACCGAGCTGTAAGCCATGGCTGAGCTCGCAACCCTTGCCCGTCCCTATGCGGACGCCTTGTTCCAAGTCGCCATCAAAGGCGACCTGGAACAAGTGACCGCTGAAGTCGACGCACTGGCCGCCATCGCGGCTGACGCGCAATTGCGTCAATTTGCCGACAACCCGATGGTGACGGCTGAGCAGGTGATGGATGTGGTGTCAGCGGCGGCGCAAGCCCCGCTGAGCGACACAGCCAAGAACCTGCTGAGCACCGTGATCGCCAACGGTCGTTTGACCGTGCTGCCTGAAATTGTTTCGCAATTTCATGTGCTGGTGAATGAGCGCTCAGGCGTGTCGGACGCGCAAGTGTTCAGCGCCTTTGCCATCGATGCCGAGCAGCTGGAAGCTCTGGTCGCCACGCTTGAAAAGCGCTTTGGCCGCAAGCTCAACGCCACGGTTCAAGTCGAGCCGGCGTTGATCGGTGGCATTCGCGTCGTGGTCGGAGATGAAGTGCTCGACACCTCGGTGAAAGCTCGTCTTGAACAAATGAAAGTGGCGCTCGCGGCCTGATGGCCTGCGACCGCCACCCTACGTGACCCCTTTCGTCCAACCTGTCAAAGCTTCCGGCCAACGGCCTTGAGCCCCCGCAGACCGGAGATAAGCAATGCATTTGAATTCCGCAGAAATTTCCGAACTGATCAAGAACCGCATTGAGGGCCTTGGCACTTCGACCGACATCCGCAATCAGGGCACCGTGGTTTCGGTGACCGACGGCATCGTGCGCGTGCACGGCCTGTCCGATGCGATGCAGGGCGAAATGTTGGAGTTCCCCGCTACGGCCGACGGCACACCGACCTTTGGTCTGGCGTTGAACCTCGAGCGTGACTCGGTGGGTGCCGTGATTTTGGGTGAGTACGAACACATCTCCGAAGGCGACACGGTCAAGTGCACCGGCCGCATTCTGGAAGTGCCGGTCGGCCCCGAGCTGAAAGGCCGCGTGGTCAACGCGCTGGGTCAGCCTATCGACGGCAAAGGCCCGATCAACGCCAAGTTGTCGGCTCCGATCGAGCGCATCGCTCCGGGCGTGATTGCCCGCAAGTCGGTCGATCAGCCGATGCAGACCGGCCTGAAGTCCATCGACTCGATGGTGCCGATTGGCCGTGGCCAGCGCGAGCTGATCATTGGTGACCGCCAGACCGGCAAGACGGCTGTGGCCATCGACGCCATCATCAACCAGCGCGGTCAGAACATGACCTGCATCTACGTTGCGATTGGCCAGAAGGCTTCATCGGTCAAGAACGTGGTGCGCGCCCTGGAACAGCATGGCGCGATGGAATACACCATCGTGGTGGCTGCTACTGCGGCCGAATCGGCGGCGATGCAATATGTGTCGGCCTATTCGGGCTGCACGATGGGCGAGTACTTCCGCGACCGCGGCGAAGACGCGCTGATCGTGTATGACGACTTGTCCAAGCAGGCCGTGGCCTACCGTCAAGTGTCCCTGCTGCTGCGCCGCCCGCCAGGCCGTGAAGCTTACCCGGGCGATGTGTTCTATTTGCACAGCCGCCTGTTGGAGCGCGCCGCTCGCGTGAACGCCGACTACGTCGAAGCGTTCACCAAGGGCGAAGTCAAGGGCCGCACCGGTTCATTGACAGCTCTGCCCATCATCGAGACGCAAGCCGGCGACGTGTCCGCTTTCGTGCCGACCAACGTGATTTCGATCACCGACGGGCAGATCTTCCTGGAAACGTCGTTGTTCAACGCCGGTATTCGCCCCGCCATTAACGCCGGTATCTCGGTGTCGCGGGTCGGCTCGTCGGCGCAGACCAAGATCATCAAGAACCAGTCCGGCGGTATCCGTACCGACTTGGCGCAGTACCGTGAATTGGCCGCTTTTGCCCAGTTCGCTTCTGACCTTGATGAAACGACTCGCAAGCAGTTGGACCGTGGCGCCCGCGTGACCGAGCTGCTCAAGCAAGCTCAGTACTCGCCGCTGCCGATCTCCTTGACTGGCGCGACCTTGTTCGCTGTCAACAAGGGCTTCATGGACGATGTGGATGTCAAGCAAGTGTTGGCCTTCGAAGCCGGCCTGCATCTGCACCTGAAGACCAATCACGTCGCGCTGCTGAAGAAGATCGAAGACAGCAAGGCGCTGGACAAGGATGCGGAAGCTGAAATGTCGGCGGCTGTGGCTGCCTTCAAGAAATCCTTCTGATGGCCTTGTGGGACAGATCGCCCGAGCGTAGTCGCGAGTAGCTCTGTCCCCCACTGACTATGGCCTTGTGGGACAGACCGCCCGAGCGTATTCCCGAGTAGCTCTGTCCCCAACTGATTAGGAAATATTCATGGCATCAAGCAAGGAAATTCGCGGCAAGATCAAGAGCTTCGAGAACACGAAGAAGATCACCAAGGCCATGGAAATGGTCTCGGTCTCGAAGATGCGCAAAGCGCAAGAGCGGGTTCGTGCCGCGCGCCCGTACAGCGAGAAGATCCGCACGCTGGCGGCCAATCTGTCGCAAGCCACGCCCGAGTACAAGCACGCCTTCATGGTCGCGAATGACGCGACCAAGCCGGTGGGCTACATCGTCGTGACGACCGACAAAGGCCTGTGCGGCGGTTTGAACACCAACATCCTGCGCATGTTGACGGCCAAGCTCAAGGAGCTTGAAGGCAAGGGCGTGAAGAGCCAAGCCGTCGCCATCGGCAACAAGGGTCTCGGTTTCTTGAACCGCATCGGCGTGCCGGTGGTGGCCCACATCACCCAGTTGGGTGACAAGCCGCATCTGGACAAGATGGTTGGCCCGGTCAAGGTGCTGCTCGACGCTTACGCTGAAGGCAAGTTGTCGGCCGTGTATCTCTGCTACACGCGCTTCATCAACACGATGCGTCAAGAGGCGATGGTGCAGCAATTGCTGCCGCTGGCCGCTGACAGCATGGAGGCGAAGGCGTCCGAGCATGGCTGGGACTATGTCTACGAGCCTGATGCCGAAACCGTCATCGACTCGCTGCTGGTGCGTTATGTGGAAGCGCTGGTCTATCAGGCCGTGGCGGACAACATGGCGTCCGAGCATTCGGCACGCATGGTGGCGATGAAGTCGGCGACCGACAACGCGGGCAACGTGATCGGCGAATTGAAGCTGATCTACAACCGCACGCGTCAAGCGGCCATCACCAAAGAACTCTCCGAAATCGTGGGCGGTGCGGCAGCTGTTTAAGCAGCCCCAGCACCACGCGGTCAAGAATCAAGAATCTGCAAGTTTTAAGGATATGAACATGTCGAACGTGCAACAGGTAGCAAGCGCTGAGGGCAAGATTGTCCAGTGCATCGGCGCAGTGGTGGACGTCGAGTTCCCACGCAATGAGATGCCCAAGGTGTACGACGCTTTGAAGCTGGTGGGTTCTGATTCCGGCCTGACGCTGGAAGTGCAGCAACTGCTGGGTGACGGCATCGTGCGCGCCATTGTGATGGGTTCCAGCGACGGCCTGCGCCGTGGTCTGATGGTTCGCAACACCGGCGCCGGCATCACTGTGCCGGTTGGTCGCGCCACCCTCGGCCGCATCATGGACGTGCTGGGCAACCCGATTGACGAGCGCGGCCCGGTCGGTCAAGAGCAAACCGCTCCCATCCACCGCAAGCCACCCGCTTATGACGAACTGAGCCCGTCGCAAGACTTGCTCGAAACCGGCATCAAGGTGATTGACTTGGTCTGCCCGTTCGCCAAGGGCGGCAAGGTCGGCTTGTTCGGTGGTGCCGGCGTCGGCAAGACCGTCAACATGATGGAGCTGATCAACAACATCGCCAAGGCTCACTCGGGTCTGTCGGTGTTTGCAGGTGTGGGCGAGCGCACTCGTGAAGGCAACGACTTCTATCACGAGATGGCCGACTCCGGCGTCGTGAACCTCGAGAAGCTCGAAGACTCCAAGGTCGCGATGGTCTACGGCCAGATGAATGAGCCCCCTGGCAACCGCCTGCGCGTGGCCCTGACCGGCCTGACCATCGCGGAATCGTTCCGTGACGAAGGCAAGGATGTGTTGTTCTTCGTGGACAACATCTATCGCTACACGCTGGCCGGAACCGAAGTGTCCGCGCTGCTGGGCCGTATGCCTTCCGCCGTGGGTTACCAGCCGACGCTGGCCGAGGAAATGGGCCGCTTGCAAGAGCGGATCACTTCGACCAAGGTCGGTTCGATCACCTCCATCCAGGCCGTTTACGTGCCAGCGGATGACTTGACCGACCCGTCGCCTGCCACCACCTTCGCTCACTTGGACTCCACCGTCGTGCTGTCCCGTGACATCGCTTCGCTGGGTATCTACCCGGCGGTTGACCCGCTCGACTCCAGCTCGCGTCAGCTGGACCCGAACGTGGTCGGCGAAGACCACTACAACACCGCACGTGCCGTCCAGGGCACCTTGCAGCGTTACAAGGAATTGCGCGACATCATTGCGATTCTGGGCATGGACGAGCTGTCGCCTGACGACAAGCTGGCCGTGTCTCGCGCTCGCAAGATCCAGCGCTTCCTGAGCCAGCCCTTCCACGTGGCTGAAGTGTTTACCGGCTCGCCGGGCAAATACGTGCCCCTGAAGGAAACCATCCGCGGCTTCAAGATGATTGTTGCCGGCGAGTGCGATCACCTGCCAGAGCAAGCGTTCTACATGGTCGGCACCATCGACGAAGCGTTCGAAAAAGCGAAAAAGATGAACTGATCCCCTTGCGGGCCGACGTTGAACCGGTAAGCCGGAACCGCCTCAGCCCGCAAGCAAACAGTCCCTCTTCTTCACGCTAGGAAAAAAACACAATGGCAACTATCCACGTTGACGTGGTTTCGGCCGAAGAGTTGATCTTCTCCGGCGAAGCCAAATTCGTTGCACTGCCGGGCGAAAACGGTGAACTGGGCATCTTGCCCCGTCACACACCGCTGATCACCCGCATCAAGCCCGGCGCGGTGCGTATTCAACGCGCCAACGCCGACGGCAGCGACGGTGAAGTCGAGTTCGTCTTCGTCGCCGGTGGCATTCTGGAAGTACAGCCCGGTTGCGTCACCGTGCTCGCCGACACCGCCATCCGCGGCAAGGACCTTGATGAAGCCAAGGCCGTTGCGGCCCGCGCGATTGCCGAAGAAGCGATGAAGAACGCCAAGAGCGACATCGACTTTGCTGCCGCTCAGGGCGAGTTTGTCGCCATGGCCGCGCAGATCGCAGCGCTGCGCAAGTTCCGTAAGCGCTAAGGTCAGACCGGGTGACAGGCTGAACCGGGCCTGCGCCTCCTTACACACCTTCAAACGCCCGCCGACGCAAGTCGAGCGGGCGTTTTCAATCCCCTCGCCGTCATGACCACAGCTATCGCCATCACCCGCCATCAAGGCATGGAAGCCATCGAGTTGCGCTCGCCGGATGGCGCGCGTGCCACCGTCTTGCTGCACGGCGGTCATCTGCTGTCCTGGGTTCCGGCCGGCGGGGAAGAGCAGTTGTATGTGTCGCCGCAGACGGCTTATGCCTCGGGGCAGGCGATACGCGGCGGGGTGCCGGTCATCTTCCCGCAGTTCGCAGCACGTGGCCCATTGCAGCGCCACGGCTTTGCGCGCAGCAAGCCCTGGCAATTGGTGCTGGCGGAAACCGGCGCGGACGACGGCTTGGCCGTGTTGCGCCTCAGCGACGACGCCGCCAGCCGTATGCTCTGGCCGCACGCGTTCGAACTGGAGCTGAGCTTGCGCATCAGCGGCCAAGAGCTGCAAATCGAGCTGGCCTGTGAGAACCGGGGCGTGGAGCCATTTGAGTTCAGCGCCGCTTTGCACAGCTATTTGCGCGTGCTGGATCTGAATGAGACCAGCGTGCAAGGCTTGGCCGGCCTGCATTATTGGGATTCGGTCGACGCTCAGCTGAAAACCCAGCGTGTGGATCTGCTCTTGCCCGGCGGCGAACTCGACCGCATCTACCACCAGGTCAAGCAAGACCTGACGCTGCAAGAGCAGCGCGGCGCGCAGCTGCGTCGTCTGCAAATCCGCCAACAAGGGTTCGATGACGCCGTGCTGTGGAACCCCGGCGCTGAAAAATGTGCCGCCTTGGCCGACATGCCGACAGACGGCTATCAGCAGATGCTCTGCATCGAGGCGGCCTGCGTCGAACACCCGATCACGCTGCAGGGCGGCGAAAGCTGGGCCGGGATGCAGAGCTTCACGCTATTGGGCGCTGTGGCTGAAGGCGAGACTTCCTGAGGCGAAGTCAGGCGGTTTAAGCTGGGCGACTTTCACAGGAGCGCCCATGTCCACCAAGACGCCCAAAGCCAGTCATACCAAATCCAGCAGCCATAGCAAATCAAACGGCAACGGCAAGCTCGGCAAGAGTGAATATCTGGAGCGCCTGGAGCCGCTGCATCTGGAGTTGAATGCGATGGCGCATTGGCTGCAGCACCATGGCAAGCGCCTGCTGGTCTTGGTGGAGGGGCGCGACACCGCTGGCAAGGGCGGCGTGATTTCGGCGATTTCTGAGACACTGAACCCGCGTCAATGCCACACGGTGGCGCTCAGCAAGCCGAGTGACCGGGAGCGCGGCGAGTGGTACTTCCAGCGCTATATGCCGCATCTGCCGGCCGCCGGCGAGATCGCGCTGTTTGACCGCAGTTGGTATAACCGCGCCGGGGTCGAGACGGTGATGGGGTTTTGCACGCCGGAGCAAACGCAAGCCTTTTTGAAGCAGGCTCCGGTGTTTGAAAAGCTGCTGGTGGACGACGGCGTGCTGTTGTTCAAGTACTGGCTGACGGTTGACCAGGAGCAGCAGGAGCTGCGTTTCACCGAGCGCTTGGGTGACCCGCTGAAGCGCTGGAAGTTGTCGGCCATCGACTTGGAAGCGCGCCGCTTGTACACGCAATACGGCGAGGCCCGCGACCGCATGCTGGAAGCCACCCACAAGCCGCACGCGCCCTGGGCGCTGGTTGATTTCAACGATCAGCGGCGCGGCCGCCTGACGATGATCCGCCACCTGCTGGACCATTTACCCGATGTCACCGTGCCGCAGCCCAAACTGCGCTTCCCGCCGCTGGCGCACGAGCCCTTGACCGAGACGTTCACCGGGCGGCTGAAGCCGTTGAAGTCGGTTTGAGAGCCATTCAGGTCCCTGGCGATACCCAGCGTTCGCGGAGAAACGGCGTGCTCGCGGGGTCAGCCCGGCGGGACGTTTTGCTCCGTGTCCTCCTGCGCAGCCTAGGGCTGCGACCTCCTCCTTGACCTGCGCAAAACGTCCCGCCGGGCTGATCCTTCGGCTGAGTATTTGTTCATCCAGACAACTCCGGCAGCGTTTTGTGATGCGGACGAATTTTCTTTCTCACCCTCATCCAAGCACTCAGAGAATCACCACCGCATCCGGCAACTCGTTCGGGTTCTTCTCACCGGCTGCCAGCGGGAAATGGGCGGACAGCAGCGCATCGACGGCGGCGACGGCGGTGCTCAGGCCGGCCTCGTGGCGTCCGGCGCGCAGGTCTTGGCGCAGGCTGTCGATGATGGCGTGCCAATGCGCGGCGCTGACGCGGCTGTTGAGCCCGCGGTCGGCGACGATTTCGATCGCGTGGTCGGCCAGCAGCAAATAGATCAGCACGCCGTTATTGGCCTCGGTGTCCCAGATGCGCAGCTTGCCGAACAGCGTGACCGCCCGATGCCGTGCATGCAGCCGTTTCCAGAGGTAGGACAGCGGCAGGCCGGCTTCCACGCAGACGCAGATCTCGCCGCTGTGGCGTGCTTCGCTGGCGCGCACCTGCGCTTCCAGGTGCTGTACCGCAGCGGGCGGCAGGGCGCGCCGGACGTGGCTCTCGTCCGTCCAGCGATGCTTGAACAGGCGTTTGAAAAAGCCATGTTTGTGCAGCGGCTTGTGTTGTTGTTGCTGTTGTTGCATTACCAACCTCCCGAGGCACCACCGCCGCCAAAGTCGCCACCGCCACCGGAAGAAAACCCGCCGCCGCCGCCAAATCCACCACCACCACCTCGGCCGCCGCCCCAGCCACCGCCACCCAAAACGGCGGGTCCGAGCAAATCGCCCAAGCCACCGCGGCGGCTGGAGCCCACGCCCATCACCCCGACCAGCAGCAGTGAGGCCACACCCGCCACGCCGGCAATGATCAGGCTGGACGCCAAAAACCAGCCCAGCGCACCGGCCGCGCCGCCGGTCAACACACTGCCCAACTTGCGCCCGAAGATGCCGCTCAAAATGCCGCCGAGTATCGGCACGCCGATGAAGAAAAGGGCCGCGATTTGCTCCAAGCCCAAGCCTTCGTCGGCAGCACCACGCCCGCCATTCGCTTTCGGTGCCGGCAGGTCTTCGCCACGGATGCGCGCCTGCAATTGATCGATGGCCAGGCTCAGCCCGCCGGCGTAGTCGCCCGCTTTGAAGGCGGGGGTGATGGCGTTCTGGATGATTTGCCGCGCGGCCAGATCGGGCACCGCACCCTCCAGTGCCTTGGCCACTTCGATGCGCACCTTGCGGTCATTCTTGGCCACCACGATCAGCAACCCGTCGCCGACCTCGCGACGGCCTAGCTTCCAGGCCTCACCGAGGCGCTGCGCAAAGGTCGTGATGTCCTCGGGTTGGGTGGTCGCCACCATGAAGATGACGATCTGCGGCCCGGCCGCTTGTTCAAACGCAGCCAGCTTGGCGTCCAGCGCGACCCGCTCCGGCTCGCTCAGCGTGGCCGTCTGGTCGATCACCCGTCCGCTCAGCGGCGGCAACTTTTGCACATCCTGAGCCCACGCCGGCGCTGCCAAGCTCAGGCAAGCCAGCAGCATCATTTGCCCCAGAAAACCCGCCAAGCGCTGCATAGCGGACCTTACTTGGAGGCCGGCTTGTCGAAGCTGACCGTCGGGGCCACCTTGATGGTCGCCTCGTTCTCGACGGTGAAGTTCGGCTTCACTTCGTAACCCATCACCTTGGCCGTCAGGTTGCTGGGGAAGGACCGCGCGTGCACGTTGTAGGCCGCCACCGTCTTGATGTAGCGGTTGCGGGCCACGGTGATGCGGTTTTCCGTCCCTTCAAGCTGCACGCGCAGGTCTTGAAAGCCCTGGTTGGCCTTCAGGTTGGGGTAGTTTTCGCTGACGACCAGCAAGCGGCTCAGTGCGCTGCTGACCTGACCCTGGGCGGCCTGGAACTTCTTCAGCGCTTCCGGGTCGTTGGCCAGCGCGGGCGTGACCTGGATGCTGGTGGCGCGCGAGCGGGCCTCGATCACTTGGGTCAGGGTTTCCTGCTCGAAGTTGGCTTCGCCCTTCACCGTGTTGACGATGTTGGGGATCAAATCGGCGCGGCGCTGGTACTGGCTCAACACCTCGGCCCAGCTGGCCCCCACTTGCTCGTCAAGCTGCTGGAACTCGTTGTAGCCGCAGCCCGACAAACTCAGGCTGCTGATGCCAATGGCCGCAATCAGCGCGCCGCGCTTGAAATTCAAGATCATTTGAAGTCCTCCGAGAAATGTCCAACGCCCAATCAGATGGCGTCCTCCGAGCCCGATTCAAGTGCGGGCGGGGAAAGTATCGCCCGAGCATCGGATAATCCCGGCTATGAACGCCCCCCTACAAAACGACACCTTCCTGCGCGCTTGCCTGCGCCAGCCGACCGACTACACGCCCGTCTGGTTGATGCGCCAAGCGGGCCGCTACCTGCCGGAGTACCGCGCCACGCGGGCCAAGGCCGGCAGCTTCATGGGTCTGGCCACCAACCGCGACTACGCCACCGAGGTGACGCTGCAGCCGCTGGAGCGCTACGACCTCGACGCCGCCATCCTGTTCAGCGACATCCTGACCGTGCCCGACGCGATGGGTCTGGGCCTGTCCTTCCAGCTCGGCGAAGGCCCGAAGTTCGAGAAAGTCGTGCGCGACGAAGCCGCCGTGGCCGCCTTGGCCGTGCCGGACATGAACAAGCTGCGCTATGTGTTTGACGCGGTCAGCTCGATCCGCAAGGCCTTGAACGGCCGCGTGCCGCTGATCGGATTTTCCGGCAGCCCGTGGACGCTGGCTTGCTACATGGTGGAGGGCGGCGGCTCGGACGACTACCGCCAAGTCAAGAGCCTGATGTATGCGCGCCCCGACCTCATGCACCGCATCTTGCAGATCAACGCCGATGCGGTGGCGCTGTACTTAAACGCGCAGATCGAAGCGGGCGCGCAAGCGGTGATGCTATTCGACTCCTGGGGCGGTGTGCTGGCGGACGGCATGTTCCAGCGCTTCAGCCTTGATTACTCGCGCCGCGTGCTGGCCCAGGTCAAGACCGAACACGAAGGTCAGCGCATTCCGCGCCTGCTGTTCACCAAGGGCGGTGGCCTGTGGCTGGATGAAATCGCCGATGCCGGTGCCGATGTGGTGGGCCTGGATTGGACGGTCAACTTGGCCCGCGCCCGTGCTCAGGTCGGCGACCGCGTGGCGCTGCAAGGCAACCTGGACCCGAACGCGCTGTTCGCGCCGCCGGATGCGGTGCGCGAGCAAGTCCGTGCGGTGCTGGACAGTTTTGGCCACCCGCAACGGGCCGATGGCGGCTGGGACGGCCATGTGTTCAATCTGGGCCACGGCATCAGCCAGTTCACCCCACCCGAGCAGGTCTCGGCCTTGGTGGACGAGGTGCATGCCCATTCCAGACGGCTGCGCGCTGGCCTGTAATTACCCTTGGAGTACAGGCATTTGATGGCCGGCGGTGAGTATTTGCGCGTCGATTCCGCTTCGAAACCGACTCGCCGCCGTTGACTTATCCCCAGAATTCCCGAAGCGAGACAGTTGCCACATATTTATTGCGGCGCAGCTTCTCGTTTACCCGATTGAATCCTAAGTTGTTGATTCATATAGGACGACTGCCGTCGCGGGACGAATCGTGACCGGGTTGCTCAGGCGACGACAAGCCGGTGCGTTTTGTACTCTTAGAACTTTCCCCACAAAGTTATCCACAGATTTTTTTAAAGCGTTCTGCTAACTGATTCAAATCATGCACTTAGGCCCAAAAGCTCACACAACGCCTGAAGCGACCCTGGTTCGGCGGGTGAGCGTGGGCGCGGCTGGATGAGCGAGACGCTGCCGCCGCAGGCCAGCCAGCGCATCCGTGTGGCGGTTGATGCGCCGCAGCACAGCGGCATTGCCGGCCCGTTGGACTATTTGAGCGAGCAAGCCCTCACGCCCGGCACGCTGGTGCGCGTGCCGCTGGGTCGGCGCGAATTGCTGGGCCTGGTGTGGCCGGCCGAGGCCGCAGCGGAAGCCTCTGAGGCGAGCGAGACGGCGGGAGCGGCGCTGGCGCCGGCCCAATTGCGCTCGGTGCTGGATGTGCTGGACGCCGTGCCGCCACTGTCGTCGCGCTGGTGTCAGTTGGTCGAGTTTGCGGCCCGCTATTACCAGCGCGGCGTGGGCGAGTTGGCTTTGTCGGTGCTGCCGCCCCAGTTGCGCGAATTGGACAGCGCGCAGTTGCGAGCCCGGCTCAAAAAGCTCGACAAATGGACGGGGCAGCAGGCCGATGAGGCAGATCAGGCGTCGGCCGCTGCTGCTGCTGCTGCTGCGGCTGACTCCGTCAAGCCCGAACTGAGCCCGGCCCAGGCGGAGGTGCTGGCGCAGCTGGATCAGATGTTGACTGCGACCGGCAGCGCCGCCGCACCGCCGCCTGTGCTGCTTTACGGCGTGACCGGCAGCGGCAAGACCGAGGTCTATTTGCGCGCCGCTGAACATGCGCTGACGCAAGTCAAAGGCCAGGGCCGGCAGGTGCTGGTGCTGGTGCCGGAAATCAACCTGACCCCGCAGCTGGAAGCGGTGTTTGCGGCCCGCTTTGGCGGCCGCAGCATCGTCTCGCTGCACAGCGGCCTGACACCGGCTCAACGCCTACGCAACTGGCTGTCAGCCCATTTGGGGCAGGCGGAGCTGGTGCTGGGCACGCGGCTGGCGGTGTTTGCGTCGATGCCCAGGCTGGGGCTGATCGTTGTCGATGAGGAGCATGACCCGTCCTACAAACAGCAGGACGGTGCGCGCTACTCTGCCCGCGACCTGGCCATTTACCGTGCCCATCTGGAGAAGATCCCGGTCATCCTCGGTTCGGCCACGCCGTCGCTGGAAAGCTGGCAGCGCGCCAACGAGGGTCGCTACAAACGCCTGGCGCTGCCCGGGCGGATTGGCGGCGGCGCGTTGCCGCGCGTGCGCTTGTTCGACATGAAGCTGCTGCCCTTGACGCCGGGCGTGACCACCGCGCTGACGCGGCCGCTGCTGGAGGCCTTGCGCCTGCGGCTGGAGCGCGGCGAGCAGAGCCTGATCTTCCTGAACCGGCGCGGCTATGCGCCGGTGCTGCACTGCGGCGAATGCAATTGGAAGAGCGACTGCCCGCATTGCAGCGCCTGGCGCGTCTTCCACAAGGGCGACCGCACGCTGCGCTGCCACCACTGCGGCTTCACCGAACGCGTGCCGCAGGCCTGCCCGACCTGCGGCAACCAGGACATTGCGCCGTTGGGCCGTGGCACCGAGCGGCTGGAGGAGCAATTGGTCGAGGCCTTGCCCGGCGCCCGCGTGCTGCGCATCGACGCCGACTCGACCAAGCTGAAGGGCGAGCTGGAGGCGCAGCTGCGCGCCGTCCATGCCGGTGCGGTGGACATCATCGTGGGCACGCAGATGATCACCAAAGGCCATGACTTCCGGCGCATCACCTTGGTGGCGGCCGTCAACCCCGACGGCGCGCTGTTCAGCAGCGACTTCCGCGCGCCGGAACGCCTGTTTGCGCTGCTGATGCAGGCTGGTGGCCGCGCCGGGCGCGATGCCGACAGCGCCGCCCGCAGCGAGATGTGGGTGCAGACCTGGCACCCCGAACATGCGCTCTACAAAGCGCTGGCCCGACATGACTTCGAGGCCTTTGCCCAGAGCCAGTTGGCCGAGCGCGAATCGGCTGGTTTGCCGCCGTTTGCTCATCTGGCCCTGCTGCGCGCCGATGGCCGCACGGCCGAAGCCGCCAAGGGTTTTCTGGACGCCGCTGCCGCTTGGGCGCAGCAATTGCCCGAGGCGCAGCAGGTGCTGGTCTACCCCAGCATCCCGATGAGCATCGCCCGCGTCGCCAACGTCGAGCGCATGCAAATGCTCATCGAAGCCAGCACCCGCAGCGCCCTGCAGCGCATGTTGTGGCACTGGCTACCCGAACTGCATGCCCTGAAGCGCGAACACAAAGGCCTGCTGCGCTGGGCGGTGGATGTGGATCCGTTGGCCATCTGACGATATTGGGGATAGACCGCCGCTGTACTCAGCAAGCTCTGTCCCCAACTGATTAAGCGGGTTTTTGGGGGACAGACCGCCCTCCGCCGATTACACGCGGGTCACGACCCGCCCTACGCGGTTCTCGTGGGACAAACCGCCCTGCGCCGGTTACACGCGAGTCACGACCCGCCCTACGCGGTTCTTGTGGGACAAACCGCCCTGCGCCGGTTACACGCGGGTCACGACCCGCCCTACGCGGTTCTCGTGGGACAAACCGCCCTGCGCCGGTTACACGCGGGTCACGACCCGCCCTACGCGGTTCTTGTGGACAGACCGCCTACCCACTCAAAAAACCGCAACCCTTACCGCCGGCAATCCGGCGATCGAGCCGATGGCTTCGCCGGGGCCGCCGGGCAAATAGATGCCGGTGTAGCTGCCGGTGGTGATCAGACAGCCTGCGGGCAAAGTCAGGCCCAGGTCGCTGCAATGGTTGACCACCCAAGCCAGTAGCCGGCGCGGGTCACCGGCCGGGTTGGCCACCGTGGCGGGCGTGATGTCTTGCCCGTCAAAGCTCCAGCTGAGCTGGGGCGCAGCAAAGGGCAGGGCGGCATCGTAGGGAACGCAGGCACCGGCGATCAGCGTGCCGTGGTTTTGCAGGTCGGCCAACTGAGCCAGCGCGGCGGGCGGCGGCTCAGCGTTCAAGCGGCTGGCGACCCCTTCGATGGTGGCGCAGACGCCGTCGACGTTTTCGAGCACCTCGGCGGCGCTGTAGGGCGGGCTGCGCGGTGGCAAGGCGACGCGCAGGCGGAAGGCGATTTCCAGCTCCAGCCCGAGCCAGCGGCTAAAGCCCGCACGGTTCAGTCGTGCCGGGCTGCTCAGGATGGTGGGCAGCGGTGCTCCTTGAATGGCCCCGTCAGCCGTCTTGGCCCCGACCTTCCAGCCGCCAATCGTCTGCTCCCGCAGCGCCAGGCTCAAGTGCTGCGCGGCGTAGGCCGTATCGGCATCGCTTGGCAGCAGCTCCGGTGTCAGCGTGATGGGCTCAGTCGTCCAGGCTTGGGCGAGCGCGCTGGCCAAGGCGTTCACGAGGGGTGAGTGCATGTTCTCGACGCTTTCTTGAGGGCTGATTTCGGGGTCTTCCGGTGCCTCGCTGGCACGGCGTTGTCAGCGCAGGCTCTGCAGTGATCCGCGCAGCGACGCCCACAGCGGGCTCGCCACCGCCCAATCGCCCTGATCGGCGCTGTGTTCGAGTTGCTGCGCCACGTCCGACGCGGGCACCTGGTCGAGCATCAACAAGACGCTTTTGAGGCTGTGGGCCAGCCGCCGCAAGGCTTGGTTGTCCGCTTGCCGACAGGCCAGATCACCAGCGATGACGTCCGCCTCGAATTGTTGCAGGCAACTGCTGCGAAACGATTGGTAGAGCGCCAGATTGCCGCCAAAGTGGGACTCCAGCGTGCTGGACTCAGACTCGGTTGCGGCGATGCTGGCCGGAGCGGGTGGGACGACACTGCTGTTGATTTCGGCTGCTTGCTCAGGCAATTTGCCGGGCAATTTTCCCGCCAGCGCGGCCAGCACGCAGGCTTC
>CANFYD010000002.1 GCA_947450745.1 Burkholderiales bacterium | reverse complement strand
GGCGTAGCTGCGCGCCACCTCGCGCAGCATGGCCGGCGCGATGCCGCAGATCTCGCTCATGCGCTCCGGTGTGCACTCGGCCACGGCAGCTTTCAACGCTTCAAAACCATTCACGCGGGCTTTGATGAAGGCCGGATCGGTCAGGCCTTCGTCGATGACCACATGCAGCAGCGCGTTCAGCAGTGCCACATCGGTGTCCGGTCGGAAGGCCAGGTGATGGCTGGCAAAGCGAGCCATCGGGGCGCGGCGCGGGTCGGCCACGATCAGCTGAGCTCCTCGCTTGACGGCGTTTTTGATGAAGCTGGCTGCCACCGGGTGGTTGGAGCTCGGGTTGGCTCCGATCAGCAAGATCAGGTCGGCAAATTGAACGTCGGCGACCGGATTGCTGACCGACCCCGAACCCACGCCTTCCAGCAAGGCCGCCACCGAACTGGCGTGGCAGAGCCGGGTGCAATGGTCGACGTTGTGGGTGCCAAAGCCCTGGCGCACCAGCTTCTGGAACAGATAGGCTTCTTCGTTGCTGCCTTTGGCGGAGCCAAAACCAGCCAGCGGGCTGGTTTTTCCCAAGGAGTCGGCCAGCAGGCTGGTTTTCCCCAAGGAGTCGGCCAGCGGGCTGGTTTGTTCCAAGGAGTCGGCTAATGGGCTGGTTTTCTCCAACAGATGCTCATCACGCAGTCTTGCCAGCCCCGCAGCGGCAAAGTCCAGCGCTTCGTCCCAGCTGGCCGGGCGGAATAGCGCGTCGAGTGCCAAAGCGCCGCTGCGCACGCGGGCGATGTCGGCCGGGTCCTTGGCGATGCCGGCGCGGCGGATCAGCGGGGTTTGCAGCCGCTCGTCGCTCTGCACATAGTCGTAGCCGTAGCGGCCCTTGACGCACAGACGGCCGTGGTTGGCGGGGCCGTCGCGGCCCACCGCTTCGATGATCTGCTGGTCCTTCACGCGGTAGGTCAGCTGACAGCCGACGCCGCAATAAGGGCAAACCGAGTCGACTTCGGCATCCGCCACTTGCAGCGCCGCGCCGTTGGCCGGTGTCAGCGCGCCGGTCGGGCAGGCCTGCACGCATTCGCCGCAGCCGACGCAACTGCTGCTGCCCAGCGCTTCTTCCGCGTCGAAGGCGATGCGGGTGTCCGCCCCCCAGCCGGCAATGCCCAGCACGTCGTTGACCTGCACGTCGCGGCAGGCGCGTACGCAGCGCATGCATTGGATGCAGGCGTCGAGCTGCACGCTGATGGCCGGGTGGCTGCGGTCCGGCGGCGGCGCTGTGGCCGGGCGGCTGAAGCGGGGTGCGCCCAAGCCCATCGTGTCGCACCATTGCGTCAGCTCCGAGCTGCGCGTGTGGGCCGTGCTGGGCGCTTTGGCCGCCAGCAGTTCCAGCACCATGGTCTGGGCTTTGCGGACGCGCTCGGTGTTCAGCTGGACGGCTTGGTCCGGCCTTGGCTGGCGGCAACAGGACGCCGCCAGCGCCCGCTCGCCGTCGATCTGCACCACGCAGGCGCGGCAGTTGCCGGCCGGAGTCAGGCCGTCTTGGTGACACAGATGCGGGATGCTGATGCCCTGCCGCTTGGCCGCGCTCAGAATCGTTTCGCCGGGGCGGGCTTGCAGCGCTTGGCCGTCGAGGGTGAAGGAAATGTCGGGCTGCGGCTGGGGCTGCAAGTCATGCGTTCTGGCGTTCATGAGGCCTCCGGCCGGTGCGTCGAGACAGACGTGAATTCCTGCGGGAAGTAGCGCATCGCGCTGCGCAGTGGGTTCGGGGCGGCTTGGCCCAGGCCGCAGATCGAGGCGTCGGCCATCACGCTGGCCAGGTCTTCCAGTAGCGCTTGATCCCATTCCGGCAAGCGCATCAGCTCCACCGCCCGCTGCGTGCCTTCGCGGCAGGGCACGCATTGACCGCAGCTTTCATGCTCGAAGAACTCCATCGCGTTCAAGGCCAGCGCGCGGGCGCTGTCCATTTGCGAAAACACGATGACGGCGGCCGAGCCGATGAAGCAGTCGTGGGCCTGCAAGGTGTCGAAGTCCAGCGGCACCTGGGCCAGGCGGGCCGGCAAGATACCGCCCGATGCGCCGCCGGGGAAATAGCCGTAGAGCTGGTGGCCGGCCTGCATGCCGCCGCCATATTCGTCGATCAGCTCTTGCGCGGTGATGCCGGCCGGTGCCAGATGCACGCCCGGCTTGTTGACCCTGCCCGAGAGCGAGAACGAGCGCAGGCCGCTGCGGCCGTGGCGGCCGAAGCCGCTGAACCAGCCGGCACCGCGCTCCAGGATCTCGCGCACCCAGTACAGCGTCTCCATGTTGTGCTCCAGCGTGGGGCGGCCGAACAGCCCGCTTTCGGCCACGTAGGGCGGGCGCTGCCGTGGCCAGCCGCGTTTGCCTTCGATCGACTCGATCATGGCCGACTCTTCGCCGCAGATGTAGGCCCCGGCACCGCGACGCAAGTGCAGGTCAGGCAGCTCAGGGCGGGCCGCTTGCAGGGCCAGGATTTCGTCGGCCAGAACTTGGCGCAGCGCGTGGTATTCATCGCGCAAGTAGATGTAGACGGCCGCCGCCTCGACGCAATGGGCGGCGATCAGCAGGCCTTCCAGGAAGCGGTGCGGTTGCTGTTCCAGGTAATGCCGATCCTTGAAGGTGCCGGGTTCGCCCTCGTCGATGTTCACTGCCATCAAGCGCGGTGCCGGCTGCCCGCGCACGATGGCCCATTTGCGGCCGAGCGGAAAGCCTGCCCCACCGAGGCCGCGCAAGCCCGACTCGCTCAAGGTCTTGATCGTCTCGTCCACACTGCGCTGCCCGGCCAGCAATTCGTCCAGCACTTGGTAGCCGCCTGCTGCGCGGTAATCGGCATAGCTTGTTTCGCTGTGGGGCGCAGGCGGCAGGTCCTGGGTCAAACCCTGTTGCAGCAGCGCCAGCACCTGCGGCGCATCGGCGTGATGGACCGGCCGCTGGCCGACCACAGCCACCGGTGCTTGTGCGCAGCGGCCAACGCAGGGCACTTCGATCACCCGCACCGCGCCGCTGCCGTTCAATGATTGGCGCAGCCCGGCGCTCAAGTCGGCGCTGCCGGCGATGGCGCAACTGAGCGAGTTGCAGACCCGCACGGTCAAAGCCGGCGGCGCGGTGTCGCCGTCGTAGACGATGTCGAAGTGGTGATAAAAGCTGGCCGCTTCGTGCACCTCGGCTTGGCTCAGCTTCAACTCATCGGCCAAGGCCGCCAGCATGTCCACGCTCAAGTGTCCTTGGGCGTCCTGGATCAGATGCAGGTATTCGATCAACAGGTCGCGCTGCCGTGGACTGTCGTCCAGCAGGAGCTTCAACGCGTCGCGCGCCGCATTGCTGGCTTGCCGGCCGCGCAAACCGCCGCCCTTGGCTGGGCGTTGCGGGCTGGCTGGAATGATGGGGATGATCAGGTTCATCGGGCGATTGTGCGGGCTGGTCACCGCCCGCCATTGCGCTAAGGCCTTGCCGGCTGCGCTGCGATACTGCGCAGCTGACAAGGAGCTGATGTGGAGACGTTGCAGATTGCTTTGGATGGGCGCGGCGTGGCCCGCATCATCATGAATCGCCCCGAGGTTTTCAACGCCTTTGACGAGGCAATGATTGCCGAGCTGGGTCAAGCGGTGGCGCATTGTGTGGCCGACCCGGCGGTGCGGGTGATCGTGCTGGCGGGGGCCGGCAAGGTCTTCAGCGCCGGTGCCGATGTGCAGTGGATGCGGCGTGCCGCAGCGGCGTCGCAGGAGGCCAACTTGGCCGATGCGCGCCGCTTTGCCGACATGCTGCATGCGATCGCCACTTGCCCGAAGCCGACCATCGCTCGCATCCACGGCCTGGCGCTGGGCGGCGGCATCGGCCTGGCCTGTGCCTGCGACATCGCCGTGGCCAGCAGCGAGGCCAAATTTGCTGTCAGCGAGGCCAGGTTGGGCATCTTGCCGGCCGTCATCGGGCCCTATCTGATCGAGGCCGTCGGGCCGCGTCAGGCGCGCCGACTGGCGTTGACGGCCAGCCGCATCGATGCGCAGACCGCGCTGCAGATGGGGCTGGTGCACGAAGTCGTGGAGTTGCCGGAGCTGGACGCCGCCATCGAGCACTGGAGCACCGAGTTGCTGGCCAGCGGCCCGGTCGCGCAGACCGAGATCAAGCAGCTGTTTGATCAATTGGCCGCCGGCGCCATCGACGATGAAACACGCGAATTGACCGCCCGCACGATTGCCCGAGTCCGCATGGGAGATGAGGCGCGCGAGGGTTTTGCGGCATTCCTGGCCAAACGGCCGGCCGCTTGGATTTCAAAGGATTGATGGACATGACGATGACAACAACTGGATGGCTGGTGGCGGCACAACAACCCGCTTTGATCGGTGTGGTGGGTGCCGGCATCATGGGTGCCGGTATCGCGCAGGTGGCCGCACAAGCGGGCCACCCGGTGCTGCTGCTGGACTTGCGCGAAGGGGCAGCTGCCGCCGCGATTGCCCAGATCGGCAAGGCGCTGGATGGGCAAGTGGCCAAGGGCCGCATGGTTGCAGCCGACTGCGCGGCCGTGCTGGCACGCATCCAGCCGGCAGCCGCGTTGGCCGAGCTGGCGCCAGCGGCGCTGGTGGTCGAGGTGATCGTCGAGAAATTGGAGCCGAAACAGGCCTTGCTGCGCGAGCTGGATGCCTTGCTGCCGGCGGGCGCGCTGATCGCCACCAACACCTCGTCGATCAGCGTCACTGCGCTGGCCAACGGCATGCAGCATCCGCAACGCCTGGTCGGCATGCACTTCTTCAACCCGGTGCCGGTGATGAAGCTGGTGGAGGTGGTGTGGGGGAGTGAAACGCAGGCCGATGCGGCCGAGGTGATTGCGGCGTTGGCCCAGCGCTGGGGCAAGACGCCGGTGCATGCCAAGTCCACGCCGGGTTTCATCGTCAACCGCATTGCCCGGCCTTTTTATGCCGAAGCGCTGGCGCTGCTGCAAGAGCAGGCGGCCACGCCGGCCGTCATCGACCGCGCCCTGCGCAGCGCCGGCTTCCGCATGGGCCCTTGCGAGTTGATGGATTTGATCGGCCACGACACCAACTATCTGGTGACGCAATCGGTCTTCGAGGCGAATTACGGGGACAAGCGCTACCAGCCGTCACTGGTGCAAAAAGCGCTGGTCGATGGCGGCCGCCTGGGCCGCAAGGTGGGCAAGGGGTTTTACGTCGGCACAGCCGAGCCATCTGCCGCCGTGCTGCCGCCGACCACTGCGCTGGCGCACATCGACGTGGTGGGGCGCGGTGCGCTGGTGGACGACTTGGCCGCCTGGTTGACTCATCGGGGCTTGACCTTCACCCGGGGTGAATCAGCCAATTGGACCGGTCTGGTGATTGGCGACACCCATGTGCACCTGAGCCGTGGTGTCAGTGCCGCGCAACTGGCCCATGACCGCCAGCACCCCGACCTGGCCGTGATGGATTGGCCCTTGGCACCGGACCGGATCGACGGCTTGGCGCTCGCTTTCGCACCGAAGACCAGCAGCGCCTCGCGCGCCCATGTGGAGGCAGTCTGGCGCGCGTTGGGTTGGGAGCCGCTGTTGCTGCGCGATGTACCGGGCTTGGCCGTGGCGCGCACGGTCTCGATGTTGATCAACGAGGGCTGTGACGCGGTCTGGCAAGGTGTTTGCGACCAAGCCTCGGCCGATCTGGCCGTCAAGCTGGGCCTGAACTACCCGGCCGGCCCGTTCGAGTGGCTGACCCAAGTCGGCGCCGAGATGGTGGCGGAACTGCTGGACGGCCTGTTTGTCGCCTACCGCAGCGAGCGCTACCGGGTCAGCCCGCTGTTGCAGCAGCAACGGTGGGGGAGCTGACGTTGGTCTTGTGCTGGAGGGCGAGAGCGCTCACTGTGCTCAATCGGCCTGTCCCCAGTAACCCGCTTGATCAGTTGGGGACAGAGCTACTCATGGGTACATTCGGGCGATCTGTCCCCAATACCAAAGGACTCTAAAGAAGCATCCTCAAATGCGCCTGAGCTTGCAGCAGCGGGGGCAGGCAGTGCTCGACCAGCTGGTCCATGCTCATGCGGGCGGCGTGGACGCTGATGTTCATCGAGGCGACGACGTCGCCGCGGTAGTTTTTCAGCGGCAGGGCGACGGTGCGCAGGCCCAGCTCTAGCTCTTGGTCGATGCAGGCATAGCCGAGCGAGCGGGCGCGGGCGATTTCGATGCTCAGCCGTTCGGGGTGGATGATGGTGTGCGGAGTCAGGGCGGTCAGTGCTTGGCGGCTGACCCAGGCTTCGACATCGGCCTGTGGCAAGGCGGCCAACAGCACCCGGCCATTGCCGGTGCAATAAGCCGGCACCCGGCTGCCCGGCTGCATCGTCGGTGACACCACCCGTCCGGCGCTGGCGGCGGCGATGCAGATCACGTCATTGCCGTCCAGCACGCCGGCCGAGCTGGCTTCCTTCATGGCGTAAGCCAGTTTGTGCAATTCGGGTTCGATGATGCGCGGCAGGCGGGCCGAGTGCAGATAGCTCTGGCCCAGCCGCAAGACCTTGGGCGTCAGCGCAAACATCTTGCGGTCTTGCGCGATAAAGCCCAGATGGGTCAGCGTCAACAAATAGCGGCGCGCGGCGGCACGGGTCAGTCCGGTCAGCGCGGCGACTTCACTGATGGTCAGGCGCGGGCGCTCTTGATCAAAAGCCTCAATCACGGTCAAACCCTTTTCCAGCCCTGCCACCAGATCGCGTTTGAGGGGCACTTTCCCCGCGTAAGCGGCTTGCGTCTCCACGGTGGGTTCATTGGACGGCACCGTGAGGGTGGCCAGATCTTCAAAGGCGCGAGCTGCTGACATGGGTGGCTGGGGCGTTGAGCGCCCTGATTTCACTGGTTAGAAACGACGCATCGGCCGATTGACTCGCCTGACTGGCAATTTCAGTCGATGCGGAGCTGATAGATGTGAAAAAAATACAATCCCTAGAAAGAGTATGCCACGCGACTTGTCGTTATTGGATTCGTAAGGGTTCTGACTGACGAAAGTCTTACCAATCGGTCAACTTTGTCATGGTGGAATCACCGCAAGCGCCTCGGCAGCGTGCTGCGAAGAGCGTTTCAACACGGCTCAAATGAGCTTGATCGTGTGAAAGTACCGCTCAATTGAACCGATAGCGCAAATTTGGACAATTTATGCTTTGCTCACTTTGCGATGGCTGCCAAGGCATTAAGTTCAGGCCTTGATTTTGAGCGGCGGCGGGGGCGAATTTGAAGGCGGATGGGCGATAGGCGAGCCAGCGCCCGGTAGAGCAAAAATATTGGCAGGTTTTCAGTTGGCAAATGTGTTGTCGCGCTAAAGTTTTGCGATGCTCCTGCCGAAGCAGGTCACGAGGGTGGCTTATTGTTTGGGTCAAGAGAACATATATGAATGACAAAAATTCAGATCCGATGATCGAAGTCAGTCAGGTCACGGTCGGCATGTTTATCCACCTGGATCTGGGTTGGATGGCCCACCCGTTCCCGCTCAGCAGCTTCAAGCTGAGTTCGGAAGAGCAGTTGCAGATCCTGCGCCGGCTGGGGCTGGCGAAGGTGCGTTGGAGCCCAGGGAAAAGCGAGCTGCAGGCCCAGGCCACGCCGCTGCCTTTGGCGCCGGTCGAGGCGACGCTGGCCGGGCCGGTGGCGGCCGTCGCGCCTGAGGCGCTGGCGCTGGCTGCGCACCGCGCTGCACTCGATGCTCAGCGCGCCTCGCTGCAGTTGTGCGAACGCCAGTACGGCGAGGCTGCCTGCTCCTTCCGCGAGGTGACTGAGCTGGCCTTGCAGGACCCGAAGCTGGCCGGCGCTCAATCGCTGTCGTTGACCTCCGCGCTGCTCGACAAGATGTTGGTCCCAGGCGACTTGAACATCCGCTTGCTCAACGAGGCGGCCGGCGACCGCAGTGCGGCGCACGCGCTGAATGTGTCCATCATTGCGCTGCTGCTGGGCCGCACGTTCGGCCTGAATCGGGCCGAGATGATGGACCTTGGCGTGGGGGCCTTGCTGCACGACATCGGCAAGGTCGAATTGCCGGCGCGCGTGCGCAACCGGGACGACGGCTTCTCGGTGGCCGAGACGCAGATGTATCAACAGCATGTGGCCAAGGGCGTGGCGCTGGGGCAGGCGATGGGCTTGACGCCGGGGCCCTTGCTGATCATTGCCCAGCACCATGAAAACGCGGACGGCAGCGGTTTTCCGCAGCGCCTCAACATGGACCGCATGAGCACCGGCGCACGCATCGTCGCTTTGGTGAATCGCTTCGACGGCTTGTGCAACCCGCTGCTCGCCTCCAAGGCCTTGACGCCGCATGAGGCACTGTCACTGATCTTTGCTCAGGGGCGCAACCGGTTCGACGCCACCATGCTGAATGCCTTTATCCGCATGATGGGCGTTTACCCGCCGGGTTCGGCCGTGCAGTTGACGGACGACCGCTACGCGCTGGTGGTCGCCGTCAACACCTCGCGGCCGCTGAAGCCCCGGGTGATGGTGCACGACCCCAAAATTCCGCGAGAAGAAGCCTTGGTGCTGAATCTGGAGCATCAAGCCGACTTGGGCATCAGGCGCAGTTTGAAGGCCGAACTGCTGCCCCGGGCCGCGCTGGACTACTTGAGCCCGCGTGCCCGCCCGGCCTACTTTTTCGAGCCGGTGGGTGGCGAGTCTGCTGTGGCGCTGGCGGCCTGATGTTGCACAGCCTTCCGCGTCCCTTGCCTTCCAACGTGGCCGATCCGTACGCGGCCATGCTGGAAGGCTTGCTGGATGCGGTGTGGCTGGTGGACGGGCGCACGCGCTGCATCTTGGCGGTGAATGGCGCGGCACTGCGCTTGTCGGGCCTGACAGCCGAGCAATTGGTCGGACAAACGGTGGAGGCGCTGGCCAGCACGCCCGAGGATGCGATGTTCTGGATGGATGCGGCCAGCGACACCCGTGCCAGCCTCCACTCCGACACCTTGATGCGGCATGCCGATGGCAGCCTGCTGTGGGTGACCCGGCGCATCAGCTACTTCGCCGCCGGCCCGCAGGTGGCCGACGGCTACTGGTTGGTGGCCATGCGCGATCAGACCCAGCGGCGCCAGAGCGAAGACGAGCGAGAGGTCCTGGTGGCCGAGCTGCAAGCGACGCTGGAGTCCACGGCGGACGGCATTCTGGTGGTCGATCTGCTGGGCCAGATGCGCTCGTGCAACCGTCGTTTCGCCCTGTTGTGGGCCATTCCCGCCGATCTGTTGCAACAGCGCGATGACGCCGCCGTGCAAAGCTGGATGCGGTGCAGCGTGCTGGAGCCAGAGGCTTACCTGCTGCGCCTGAGCACCATTCAGGCGACCCCGCTGCAAGAAAGCAGCGATGTCATCAAGTTGACCGATGGCCGGGTGCTGGAGCGCGTGTCCTTGCCGCAGCTCAGTCGCGGGCGTGCCGCCGGGCGGGTTTTTTCCTTCCGGGACTTGAGTGAGAAGCTGGCCGCCAGCCAGCGCATTGCCGAGTTGTCGCACTCCGACATGCTGACCGGCCTGCCCAACCGCCGCGCGCTGGCCGAGCGGGTCGAGTTGGCGCAAGCGATCGGGCGGCGCGAAAACATGCCTTTTGCCCTGCTCAATGTGGATCTGGATCGTTTCAAGCAGATCAACGACACGCTGGGAAATGCCTACGGCGACCGGGTACTGAAAGAAGCGGCCGAGCGGCTCAAGGCCTGCACGCGTGAGGTGGACATGGTGGCGCGGCTGGGCGGCGATGAGTTCGCCCTGCTGATTCATCAGGCCGATATGCGGGGGGGCGAGCAGGCGGCGCGGCGCGTGCAGGAAGCGATGTCGAGGCCCTTCAGTTTTGACACCCTCAGCTTTACCGTCACTTGCAGCACCGGCATCGCACTCTTTCCCGCCGACGGGGCGAGCGCCGACGCTTTGATGGCCAGCGCCGAGCGGGCCATGCACTGGGTCAAGGAAAGCGGCCGCGGCACCTTCCACTTTCATCAACCGCGCAAGGACATCGACTTGCTGTCCCGCATGCGGCTCGACCATGCGATGCGCCAAGCCCTGCACGAAGGCCAGTTCCGACTGCACTACCAGCCGCAAATTTCCCTGGCCAGCGGCAAAGTCATCGGGGCCGAGGCCCTGATCCGCTGGCGTGATCCGCTGCGCGGCGAGATTTCGCCGGGCGAATTCATTCCGGTGGCGGAAGAAAGCGGTTTTATCGTGGCCATCGGGGAATGGGTGCTGCAGCAGGCGGTCGAGCAGGCCGCCACTTGGTTGCGCCAGGGCTGGCCCATGCCGGTCGCCATCAATGTGTCGGCGCTGCAATTCCAGCAAAGCCAGTTTGCCGATTCGGTGGCCTTCGCGCTGCGCAGCTCCGGCTTGCCGCCCGAGTTGCTCGAGCTGGAGCTGACCGAATCCATTCTGGTCGGCGATGCCGATGAAGCTCTGCAGCGCTTGCAAGCGCTGGCCGCTTTGGGGGTAGGCATGTCGATCGACGACTTCGGCACCGGCTATTCCAGCTTGGCCTATCTGAAGCGCTTTCCTATCCAGCGGCTCAAGATCGACCGCAGCTTCATCCAGGGCCTGCCCGGTGACGCCAGCGACGCCGGCATCGTCAACGCCATCATCCAGATGGGCCGGGCCTTGCGCTTGCAAGTGATCGCCGAAGGGGTGGAAACGCAAGCGCAGCGCGATTTCCTCGCCCGCGCCGGTTGCGATGAGTTTCAGGGTTTTCTGTATGCGCCGGCGCTCGACCCGAGGGCGTTCGAGGAGCGCGTCTGGCGGCCTGCCAGCGAGCCCCTGCGCGCGATGCCGCGCTTGGCGGGCGGCTTCCTGGCCTGAAACACCACGTGGCTGGCAGCACAATGGCAGCCGTCAGCTCAACAGGGTGTTTCATGATCTACAAATTCAAGTCCAAGGCCGGCTCCGACGTCATCATGCTGAGTGCCCACGGCGACCAGATGTTGACCCTGCTGGGTCGCACGCCAGCGGCCAAGGGCTTGGTCGATGTGCCCGATCTGGCCGCAGCGATCACTGCGCTGGAGCAGGCGGTGGCCGCCGATGAAGCCCAGTTTGCACAAGCGCAAGCCGAGGCGGAGGCGGCGAATCAGCCGCTACCAAGGCGTACCGGGATCAGCTTGCACCAGCGCGCCTGGCCGCTGATCGAGCTGTTGCGGCGCAGCCAAAAGGCCGGTCAGCCGCTGGTCTGGGGTGTTTGAGGCGATGCCGCTCGACCGCAGCACGCGCATCCTGGCGATCCGCCACGGCGAGACCGCCTGGAACGTGCAAGCCCGCATCCAAGGCCATCGCGACATCCCGCTGAACGGCCAAGGCCAAGCGCAAGCGAGGCGCCTGAGCGTGGCCCTGGCCGACGAGGCGATCGACGCCATTTACTGCAGCGATCTGTTGCGAGCCCGACAAACCGCTGCAGAGGTGGCCACGGTGACGGGCTTGCCCGTGCAGCTCGATGCCGCCTTGCGTGAGCGCAGTTTCGGCATTTTCGAAGGCCTGACCTGGGGCGAAATTGCGCTGGGCTGGCCGGATCAAAGCGAGCGCTGGCGTGCGCGCGACGCCAGCTTTGGGGCCGAGGGCGGCGAGACGCTGACTGACTTTTACGCCCGCAGCCTGGCTTGCCTGGAGCGGCTGGCGCAAGCGCATCCGGGGCAAACCATCGTCATCGTCACCCACGGCGGGGTATTGGACTGCTTGCACCGGGCCAGTCGGCGCATGTCGCTGCAGGCAGCCAAGACCTGGACGCTGGGCAATGCGGCGATCAATCGCCTGCTTTACTCCGCGCAGGGCTTCAGCTTAATCGGGTGGAATGATGATTCCCATCTGCACTGCATCGGGCCGGATGAGGTCGCCGAATGCAGCCATCCGCAAGCGTGACGACGGCGATGGTTACGGCGATGCCGGGGCAAAAATGGTCGGTGAGAACCCTAGACTAAAAGTGTTGCAATTTCGCGTCGCTCTGAATTTGGGCGAGGTTTGCACTTCTATACTTCGGGCACATTCAGTCCCTGCTCAGGGTTATCCAGAGCGGCTCAAGGTT
The DNA here is from genome assembly GCA_947450745.1 of Burkholderiales bacterium. Lineage (GTDB taxonomy): Bacteria > Pseudomonadota > Gammaproteobacteria > Burkholderiales > Burkholderiaceae_C > Paucibacter_A. The sequence continues at coordinate 23,134 of CANFYD010000002.1, read as the reverse complement.
TACTTACAAAGGAATACGATGAAAAAGATCGCACTCGTCGCCGCCCTGGCAGCCCTCGCCGCACCGGCATTCGCTCAAAGCACAGTGACCCTGTGGGGCCGTATCAATACTTCGGTCGAGAGCCAGAAGACAGGCAACGCTGACCGCGTCGCCACTGTGCAGAACAACGGTTCGCGCCTTGGTTTCAAGGGCATGGAAGACTTGGGCGGCGGCCTGAAGGCTGGTTTCTGGCTTGAGCATGGTCTCAACTCGGATGACGGCAAGGCCAGCAGCACAGCCTTCTGGAACCGTGAAGCCACGGTTCAGTTGAGTGGCGCTTTCGGTACGGTCAAGTTGGGTCGTTGGACCAACGGTTCGTACTTCGCGACGGCCGACTATGTGTCGATGCACAACCATGACACCGGCACGTCCAGCGACGCGCTGTACGCCTTCGGTACTTCGTTCACTTCGACGAACAAGGTCGGCTACTTCACGCCCAACTACAACGGCTTCACTGGTGAGTTCACCGTGCACGCCGGCGAAGGCGCTGCAGGCGATGCCCGCGCTGTCGACGTGTCCGGCAACTACGACCAGGGTCCTTTGCACCTGGGCGTCGGCTACGGCAAGCAAGGTTCGGCCATGCAAGTCGCCGTGCGCGGTCTGTATGAGCTGGGTGCCTTCACTTTCGGTGGTTACTACCAGATGGAAGACACCGGCTTGACCGGCAACGCCACCCGCAACATCGGTCGCGTGTCGGCCATGTACACGATGGGCGCTTCGGAATTCCACGTCAACGTCGGCGGCACCGAAGCTGGCGGCACTTTCGGCGCTGCCGGTGCCAAGCAGTACACGCTGGGCTACAACTACAACCTGAGCAAGCGCACCAAGGTCTACGGCTTCTACACCGCCATCGACAACAACAGCAAGTTGTTGGGCGGCAAGGCCGGCGACTTCAGCTCGCTGGCAGCTGGCATCCGCCACAACTTCTGATCCTGCAGGGTCGAGTCCGCAAGGGCTTGACTTGTTGGTCCAGACGTACAAAAAGCGACCTTCGGGTCGCTTTTTTGCGTCTGCACGGTGTTGACGAATCAGGCGCGGGCGCTACTCGTCGAACTGCTGCGCGATCGCTTTGGGCGGCGTTACACCCAGGTGGCGAAAGGCGGCCAGCGTGGCGATGCGACCACGCGGCGTGCGTTGCAAAAAGCCCTGTTGAATCAGATACGGCTCGATCACATCTTCGATCGTGCCGCTTTCCTCGCCGATGGCGGCCGCCACGTTGTCCAGCCCGACCGGGCCGCCGTCGAAGCGGTGGATGATGGCTTCCAGCAGCTTGCGGTCCATCAGGTCGAAGCCCAGCGGGTCGACATCCAGCATGGCGAGGGCCTTGTCGGCGATGGCCTTGCCGATGCGGCCATCACCCTTCACATCGGCATAGTCACGCACACGACGCAGCAAACGGTTGGCGATGCGCGGCGTGCCGCGTGAGCGCCGGGCGATTTCCAGTGCGCCCTCTTCATCCATCGGCGTGTTCAGCAGGCCGGCCGAACGGGTGACGATGCGCTGCAACTCGGCCGCCGTGTAGAACTCCAGCCGCGCCACGATGCCGAAGCGGTCGCGCAGCGGGTTGGTCAGCATGCCGGCGCGCGTCGTGGCCCCGACCAGCGTGAATGGTTGCAGATCGAGCTTGATCGAGCGCGCGGCCGGGCCCTCGCCGATCATGATGTCGATCTGATAGTCCTCCAGCGCCGGGTAGAGAATTTCCTCGACGACCGGTGACAAGCGGTGAATCTCGTCGATGAACAGCACATCGTTCTTTTCGAGATTGGTCAGGATCGCGGCCAGATCCTTCGGCTTTTCCAGCACCGGCCCGGAGGTTTGGCGCAGGTTCACGCCCAGCTCGGCGGCAATGATGTGGGACAGCGTCGTTTTGCCCAAGCCCGGCGGGCCGAACAGCAGCACATGGTCCATCGCTTCATCGCGTTTGCGGGCCGCGCTGATGAAGATTTCCAGCTGCTCGCGCGCCTTGGCTTGGCCGACGTACTCCTCCAGCAGCTTCGGCCGCAGCGCCCGCTCGATGGCTTCCTCTTTTGGCGAAGTGGGCGCGGCGCTCAGCACCCGCTGTGGTGCGCTGGCGAAGTCGTCGGTTTGTATGCTCATGTCTGTGGGCTCGGGGCTGTGCGGCTGATCAACGTGTCAGCGCCTTCAGCGCTAGCTTGATACCGTCACTGACGCCGACGTCGGCCGGCAAGGCCTTCAAGGCCAGCGCCGCTTCCTTATCGCTGTAGCCCAGCGCGACCAAGGCTTGCAAGATGTCGGCCTGGTTGTCATGCGCCGGAGCCAGCGGCAGACCCAGGTCGGCACCCAGCTTGCCTTTCAGCTCCAGCAACAGACGTTCGGCAGTCTTCTTGCCGATACCCGGCACCTTGACCAAGCGGCCGGTCTGCTGCAGCGACACCGCTTGCGCCAACTCGGCCACCGACAAGCCCGACAGCAGCGACAAAGCCATGCGGGGACCGACGCCGCTGATCTTGACCAGCAAGCGGAAGGTGGCGCGCTCCTCGGCGGTCAAAAAGCCGAACAGGATCTGGGCGTCCTCGCGCACGACAAAATGGATCAGCAGGCTGACCCTCTCGCCCAGCGCTGGCAGGTTGTAGAACGTACTCATCGGCACATCGACTTCGTAGCCGACGCCCTGCACATCAATGAGAACCAGCGGGGGCGATTTTTCCGCGATGACGCCTGTCAGTCTTCCAATCATCGTCGCATTATCTGCGCGCGCCGATCAGTTCCGCCCGAACAGCCCCAGCCGTTGCGCTTCCAATGCCGCCTCGGCTCGCGACGAGACATTGAGCTTGCGGTAGATCTGCTTCACATAGTCGGCAATGGTGTGGCGTGACAAGCCCAGTTGCACGCCGATCTCGGGCAGGGTGAAGCCCTTGGCGACGCGCAGCAGCACCTCGGTTTCACGGTCGGTCAGCGACACCTCGGGCAGCAGATTGGTGGCCTGCGGGCGTCGTTGCGATGCGAAATGGGCAATCACCTTGCGTGCAATCGATGGCGACAGCGGCGGCTCGCCCTGGCGCATACGCTGCAATTGCTCGATCAACAGCTCGCGTGATTGTTCCTTCAGCAAATAGCCGAAGGCGCCCGCCTGCAAGGCCGGGAACAGGTGCTCGTCGTCGTCGTGAATAGTGACGATGACCGACTGCACCTCCGGTTGCTTGTCTCGCAGCGCGGCAATCACGTCGACACCGGAGCCGTCCGGCAGGCCCAGGTCCAGCAAGGCCAGGCTGAAGCGCTGGCTGTTCACCAGAGCCAGCGCATCCTGCACGCGGGAGCATTCGGTGATCTGGGCAGCAGGGAAGACCTGCTTGGTCAAGGCCTTCAGCCAAGCGCGGATCTCGGGGATGTCTTCAAGCAGCAGGATGTGTTCCATGGATTTCTCGGTCGTGGTCTGGGTCATGGCCTGCGGCTGCATCGATGCTGCAGCGCTGGGTCTGGGGCTGGGGCTGGATTGGGCTGGATGAAGCGAGCGAGGCAGACTTTAGCCGGGCCCGGCGTCCATCCATTCGCGCAGTCGGCAAGTCTCTATCGGCACAAGGCTGTGGCGACTGAACCGGTGGGTGTGCGTTTTTACGCAGGCCGGGCGAATAAATCTGGGTTTGAAGCTGATTGGCGCAAAACGACGCAAATTGACGCTGCGGCGGCTTTGCGCAACCCGTGCGGTCAAAGTGGGATGGTCAGGCGAATCACCGTGCCCCAGCCTGCACCGGACTCCACCAAGCACTGCCCCTGCATTTGCTTGGCGCGCGACTTCATGCTGGCCATGCCGTGGCCGCGGTCGAGTCGGCCATCCAGTTCGGCCGGTATGCCCTGGCCGTTGTCCTGGATCACCACCATGAAATCGCCGTCCTGCACATTGCAGCTGACGGTGCAGTGGGTGCCGCCGCTGTGCTTGATGATGTTGCTGACCGCCTCGCGGAAGATTCGCGTGGTTTGCACGTAGGCCCGCGCCGGCAGGGTGTGGATGATGTCTTCGGGCGGCGACTTCCACTCGGCCAGGATATTGGCTTGGCCTAGCCTTGACACCACCTCGGCCCGCCAGTCGCCCAGCGCGTCGAGCAACTGCACCGGCTTGCCAGTCAGACCGCGCACCGACAAACGCATTTCCTCCAGCGCTTCGCGGGCCAGCGTCGAGATGCGATCCGATTCGCTGGTGTGGACGATGGTCAGCAGTTTGGCACCCAGGTCATCATGCAGATCGGCGGCGATGCGCTTGCGCTCCCGCTCGGTCACCTGTTCCAGCTTCTGCTCGACCATAAGGCCGAAGTTGCGCTCGATGTCCGCCACCTTGTCATGCATTTGCTGCTCGAACTGCACATGGCGGCTCTCGGCGTCCTTGCGGGCGCGGGCAAAGTCCACCGTCACGTTCAAGCCCAGGGCCAGCATCAGCAGCGGCGGCATCAGGGCCAGCCAGGGCGAGTAGGCGTTCAAGCTGAGAGGGTTGAAATATTCCAGCAGCAAGTCACCCAGCAGCGCGGTCGCTGCCAGCCCCAGCATGCAGCTCATCAGCATGAAGTCGTGATCCTTGGCCGGGTCTGGCTGCTCATTGGCCTGGCCTGCTTGCCAGCGCAGACGCAAATACCAAGCCATCGCGAGCAGCATTTCGAGTGTCATCAGGCCGGACCAGACCGGGCTGAGCTGCTGGGCTTGTGGAGGCGGCAGCAGCAGCAAGCTCAGCGGCACCAGCAGCACTTGCAGCAGCAGCGCCGGGGCGACCCAGCGTTGCGACCAAATCATCTGATGCTGCAAAAACTGCACGCCGCACAGCACCAGCACGGCCAGGCTCGACAGCCGCAGGCCGGCTTCCAGCGCGGTGGCGGGCACATCGGCGTCGGCGCGCAGCAGCGTCCAAGCGACCCAGCCGAGCATCATGCCGCTGAGGTAGAGCGCGTGCCGCTCACGTGCGTGCAAGCAGGCCAGCAGCGCGATCGTGATGGACATCATCAGCAGCATGGCGGCCAGCCAAGCCGGCGCGAATTGCTGCGCCAGCAGCGTCCACTCGGCCGAGGCCTGCGCGATGCTGGCCGCCCCGTGCGGAGCGGGCAACATCTGCGGTGTTGCTGCCGCTGTCGTCGCAGCGAAGGGCAACGACGACATAAAAGCGATTGTCGCCATGCCGGCGGCGATTTTGCTTTTTGTTTGAAACAATCTGTGCATGGGCGCGATTGTGCCGGACGCTGCAGGTCGCAACTGCTGGTGTATGCCCGGCCACAATAGCCTTCTTCGCTCGATCAACAGCTTGGCTTTGCCGGCCCATCCAATAGAAAGTGCCCTGTGATTCTTCGTCATATTCTTGACCCGGTGGATAACAAACGACTGGCCCACTTGTGTGGCAATCTGGACGGCAATTTGCGCCAGATCGAGTCGGCGTTGGGCGTCAGCCTGGTGCGCCGGCAAGAAATGTTCCGCATCACCGGCCCGAAGGCAGCGGCCGAGCGGGTGGCGAAGTTGCTGGACACGCTGTACGAGAGGGCGCGCAGAGCGCTCTCGCCGGAGACTTTGCAGCTGGCGCTGGTTGAGGCGGCCAGCGAGTTGGCCGCACAACCGCGCAGCCGCAAGGCCCGTGCAGCGCGTGTCGCAGCACCGGCCAAGGCGGGCGACGCTGCCGAACCGCTGGTGTTGCGCACGCGTCGGGCCGACTTGGCCGGGCGCACGCCGCGTCAACATGAATATCTGCGTCACATCTTGTCCCACGACATCACCTTTGGCTTAGGGCCGGCCGGCACCGGCAAGACTTATCTGGCTGTTGCTTGTGCGGTCGATGCGCTGGAACGCAACAGCGTGCAGCGCATCGTGCTGACCCGCCCGGCGGTCGAGGCGGGCGAGCGCTTGGGCTTTTTGCCGGGCGATCTGAACCAGAAGGTCGACCCGTATCTGCGCCCCTTGTATGACGCGCTCTACGATTTGATGGGGTTTGACCGTGTCACCAAGGCGTTCGAAAAGGGCTTGCTGGAAGTGGCCCCGTTGGCCTTCATGCGGGGGCGCACGCTGACCAATGCGTTCGTGATCCTGGATGAAGCGCAGAACACCACGCCGGAGCAAATGAAGATGTTTCTGACCCGCATCGGTTTTGGCAGCAAATGTGTCGTCACCGGCGACCCCAGCCAGGTCGATCTGCCCAAGTCGGTGACCAGCGGCCTGGTGGACGCAGAGCGGGTGCTGGCCAAGGTCAAGGGCATTGCGATGACGCATTTCACCAGCGCCGACGTGGTGCGTCATCCGTTGGTGGCGCGCATTGTCGAAGCCTACGAGGCGCGCACTGCGGCATTGAGCAAGTCGAAAGGCGGTGCCGCATGAAACTTCCAGAACTGAGTTTGTCGTTGCAGTTTGCCGACCCGCGTCACCGCGCGCTGCTGCCTCGGCACAAGGTGCTGCGCTGGGTGCGGGCCGGGCTGGAGTTGCCGGGCGAGATCACCGTGCGCATCGTCTCGCCTGAGGAAGGCCAGCGCTTGAACCTGGAGTTCCGCAGCAAGGACTACGCGACCAATGTGCTCACCTTCGACTACAGCCATGAGCCGGTGGTGGTGGCCGACTTGGTGATTTGCGCCGAAGTGGTCGAGCGCGAGGCCTTGGCGGCACAGACCGACATCGCCGCCTATTACGCCCACATGCTGGTGCACGGCACGCTGCACGCGCAGGGTTACGACCATGAAGAAGAGGACGAGGCGCTGTGCATGGAAGCGCGCGAGACCGAGATCATGTTGGGCTTGGGGTTTGCCGACCCCTACGGCGAGCCATGAACAAAGCGCAACAGGCCCCACAACGGGGCCTGTTTGAACTCAGCTTTCAGCTGCTGTCAGCTTGCCTCAGCTGATTCAGGCCGCCTTGCGGCGGCGGGCTACAAAGCCGATGGCACCCAAACCTGCCATCAGCAGCGCATAAGTGGCGGGTTCCGGCACGGCCGCGATCGCGGATGCCGTCATGCCGGACAAATAGAACTGATCCGCCTTGGTGCCGCCATAGCTGAAGGCGAACTTGCTGCCAAGCAAAGGCTGGTTGTGGTTCAGCGTGGTCAGATCGGTCAGGCTGTACGTCGCTTTCAGCGCTAGGCTGCTGAAGGTGGTGACCTTGTTGTCGGCACCGGTCACGGCCAAGCTGAAGGTCGAATTGCTGTTCCAGGTGGTGTTGTGGCCTTCGGAGCGCAAAGAGAAGCCTTGCAGGGCGACCGCATTCGCAAACGACATCACCAGGGTTTCTTTGGCGGTGATGTTGTCGTCGCTGTTATTGCCTTTCAAGTGATAGACACCCAAGCCGGCACCGATTGATTTGCTGGCGTTGTAGCCGTTGTCGTGGTCCTGCACGACGGTGGCGGTAGCGCCGTTGAAGAGGGCGGTGGCGGTGACTGTCAGGCCGCTGGAGGTGAACTTCAAGTCCCCGCCGAGCGCGGTGTTGGCTTTGTCCATGTTCGAGCTGCACACATCACCGCCAGTGCAATTCCAGTAACCCAAGCCGCTCGTTGTGCTGGCGGTGCTGGCCTTCTGCAAAACCTCCGAAGGCAGGAAGCCGCTGGATTTGGCCGGGCTGCCACTCCACTTCAGGTCGGCAAAGTCGTAAGACGCGGCGCTGGCCATCGTGGGGATGAAGGCGGCGCTGATCAGGGCGGCGATGAAGAATTTGGTGTTGTTCATGTGAGGTCCGGTGTGCTTGCAACAAGCGATGTTTTGTCGATGAACGAATCTTAAGTAGCCGTTCAAAGCCTGTCGCTGTGCTGCGCCCCCGTGGACGCGGGGGGTAAAGAGCACTCAAAACGGGCAGTCGTGATGCAGATCACGCTTGGCCGCCGGGTCCTCCAGACGCTTCAGCGCTGCGTGCCCAAATAACGCTTGCGCCAGAAGAACACACCCATGACCAGCGCGATGCCGAGCATCAGCCCGAGGGCAATCCAGGCCCCGGTGGCCTTGTGGATCAACGGCAGGCCGTCGAAGTTCATGCCGAAGATGCCGGTGATCAGGTTCAGCGGCAGGAAGATGGCGGTCAGCACGGTGAGCGTGCGCATGATGCTGTTGGTGCGGTGGCCAAGGGCTGAAAAATGCATTTGTACCGCCGAATCACTGGAGGATTCGAGCCGCCGCACATGGGTCAGGACCCGCTCGATATGTTCCAGCACGTCGCGCGAGCGAACCCGCAGCAACTCGCGTTCGCGCTGCGCTTGCGGGTTTTCGCTCTGCGGCCAGTCGTCCAGCGCATCGATCCACTCCTGCACGGCGCTGCGCTGGTCTTCGCAGGTGTCTTCCAGCAGATGCAGCGCGTCGCGCGAAGCCAGCAGCAGGCTCCAGTCGTTGAACGGGTTGTGGCTATCCATCAGCGCGCGCTGCAGGCCTGTCAGCTGCCGCGTCAGCAGGCGACGCAGTTCGAGGTAGCTGTCCACCATGTGGTTGACCATGCGCAGCATCAGCTCGGCGGAGCTGAGCGGCAGCCTCGCACTGCCGCGCAGGTCGCGGCCTTCGGTCAATTTGCCGAGCTTGTTGGCAAAGTATTCGCGCACCAAGCAATCGCTCGGGTGCACGCTCAGCAGCACCCGGTCAAAGACGACAAAGCCCACCGGGTTGGTGTCGATGGCCTGCAGGGCGCGCTGGGTGTCGCGTGCATGGGCGGCTTCGTCGTCGGCGAACTGCCCTTCGTCGCCGGCATCGTTGACTTGGGCGCTGGCGGCCAGCCGCCGAAACACCAGCATGTCGTACCACGAGGTGTAGTCGAAATGCGAGGGCAGCTGCTTGTTGAGCAGGTCGGACGCGTGCAGATCGAACAGTTGGCCACAGTCCCAGCCTTGCAGTCGCTGTTGCAGCGCGGGCAGCTGCAGTTCGAAGTCGACCCGGCTGAAGCCCAGCCATAAAAAGCCCTGGCTGGGCAGCGCCGGCGGCAGAGCGGGCAGTTCAGTGAACTGATCGCCGTCGATGTGGAAGACGCGCATTGTGGGAGCTCAGAGGGTGAGAACTTTTGTAGCGAGCGGCTGTCAGGCCAGGCTGAGGCCGGACACAAGCAGTCCTGAGGACTGCTTGTGCCTACCGAAGGCCAGGGCCTCTGGCCCTGGCGGATGGGGCGCAGGAACCGCAGCGTACTTCAGGTACGTGAGGATTCCGAGTACCCAGCCAACGACGCATGGCGGCCGCGCAGTAAAAAGTTCTCACCCTCTCAGGCTTTCAGCAAGCGTGCGGCTTCGAGCGCAAAGTAGGTCAGCACGCCATCGGCACCGGCGCGTTTGAAGGCCAGCAGCGATTCCATCATCACCGCGTCATGCTCCAGCCAGCCGTTTGCGGCGGCGGCCTTCAGCATCGCGTATTCGCCGCTGACCTGGTAGGCAAAAGTCGGTACGCGGAACTCGTCCTTGACCCGGCGGACGATGTCCAGATAGGGCATGCCGGGCTTGACCATCACCATGTCGGCCCCCTCGGTCAAGTCCAGTGCCACCTCGCGCAGCGCTTCGTCGCTGTTGCCCGGGTCCATCTGGTAGGTCTTTTTGTCGGCGCGACCCAGGTTGCCTTTGGAGCCGACGGCGTCCCGGAACGGCCCGTAGAAGGCGCTGGCGTATTTGGCGCTGTAGGCCATGATGCGCGTGTGAATCAGGCCTTGCTCCTCCAGCGCTTGGCGGATCGCACCGATGCGACCGTCCATCATGTCGCTGGGGGCCAGGATGTCGACACCGGCCTCGGCCTGTACCAGCGCTTGGCGCGTCAGCATGGCGACGGTCGGGTCGTTCAGGATGTAGCCGGCGTCATCCAGCAAGCCGTCCTGGCCGTGGCTGGTATAGGGGTCGAGCGCCACATCGGTCAAGATGCCCAGCTGCGGCAGCTCAGCCTTCAGTGCGCGCACCACGCGGGGAATCAGCCCCTCCGGGTTGGTGGCTTCGACGCCGTCCGGTGTTTTCAGCGATGCATCGATGACCGGGAACAGCGCCAGCACCGGAATGCCCAGCGCCACGCATTCATGCGCTACCAGCAGCAACCGGTCCAGGCTGAGCCGAGCCACGCCGGGCATCGACAGCACCGGCGTCACGAGGTCGACGCCTTCGTGGACAAACACCGGCAGGATCAGATCGCTGGCCGTCAAGCTGTGCTCGCGCACCAATGCACGGGTAAAAGCATCGCGGCGCAAGCGACGCGGGCGGCTGGCCGGGAAGGGGGCAGGAAGCTGGGTTGAGCGGGGCAAGATGTAACTCCAAAAATGGACTGGCTGAAGGCAACTCAGGGTTGCGGGCCTGCTTGTTTTTTGCCTTTGCGGCAAGCAGGGCGCACGATGCAGCGCTTGTCTTGCACAGGTCCTGAACATGAATCACCGAGGCTGTGCAGCGGAACATCGACCAAACGTGCAAGGCAGCACGCTCTACGCAAATCCCCTAGTGCAAGCCTCAAATGGGCGGTGTTAAAATCTATGTCGGATGATAGCCGCAAGGTGGTCGTTCCCTGCTTTTCCTCCCTGAGCAGGAGCCTTTAGTGATGACAGCGAAAAGGCTTTCTCGCCCCGACTCTTTAGTCGGGGCTTTTTTTTGGCTGCGGCAGAAGTGCGCGCCGGGTCACGCTGGGGCGAGGCTTGAAAATCCCTACGCGCAGGCGCAAAAGCGACTGTCAACCGGGCACCGCATAATCCCTCAATGCTCTGGATCAAAGCCCTTCACATCATTTTCGTCGCCAGCTGGTTTGCTGGCCTTTTCTATCTGCCTCGCTTGTTCGTCAACCTGGCGATGGTGCCGGCCGACAGCCATGCCGAGCGCGAACGGCTGTTGCTGATGGCGCACAAGCTCTTCCGCTTCAGCTCCTTGCTGATGATTCCTGCTATCGCGCTGGGCTTGCTGCTGTGGTTGTACTACGGCATTGGTCGCGGCCCTGGCAATGGTTGGATGCATGCCAAGCTGGCGCTGGTGTTGGCGGTGGGCGGTTATCACCATGCTTGCGGCAGCTTGCTGCGCAAGTTCGAGGTGATGGCGAACCGCCGCAGCCACCGCTGGTTTCGGGTCTTCAACGAGGCCTCGGTGTTGATGTTCGCCGCCATCGTGATCTTGGTGGTGGTCAAGCCCTTCTGATTTTGCCCAGGCCATGATGCGCAGGCAGAGCTCCGCAACTTGGCTGCTGCTGGCCTATCTGGCGCTGATCATTTATGCCAGCCTGTACCCGTTCTGGCCTTGGACTTGGCCGCCTGGGCTGACGCTGGCGGGCCTGCTTGGCCTGCCTTGGCCCAAGTACTTCGGCATGTTCGATATGCAGGCCAACTTGCTGGGCTATATGCCACTGGGCTTGCTGGGCTTTGCCGCTGCGCTGCGCAGCGGCATTGGTTTGAGAGGAGCACTGCTGCTGGGCTTGTTGCCCGGGCCCTTGCTGTCTTTGCTGCTGGAGACCTTGCAGTACTTTTTACCTGGGCGTGTGCCTTCGCTGGCCGATTGGTTGCTCAACAGCGCAGGCGCGGTGCTCGGTGTGCTGCTGGGGCTGCTGCTGAACCTGTTCGGCGGGCTGCGGCGCTGGCACGACTGGCGCGAGTATTGGTTTCAGGCCCACAGTGCTGGCGCGCTGGCGCTGCTTGCCCTGTGGCCGCTGGGCTTGCTTTTCCCGACGCCGATGCCGCTGGGGCTGGGGCAATGGTTGCCGCGTTTGCAAAGCGTGCTGATCGATCTGTTCGAGGGCACGCCCTGGGCCGAGCAATGGAGCTTTGCTTCGGCCGATCAGTCGGCCAGCGCGGCAACTGCGCTGCCGCCGGGCTTGGAGGCGATTGCCATCGCGCTGGGCTTGCTGGCGCCGTGCCTGCTGGTGTTGGCCGTGGCGCGACCGGGTTGGCGCCGCCTCAATCTGGTGCTCGGAGCTTGCGTCGTGGGGGTGCTGACCACCGCCTTGTCGACCGCTTTGAACTTCGGCCCGCAACATGCCTGGGCTTGGGTGACGCTGGCGACATGGCCCGGTTTGGGCGTCGGCAGTCTGTTGGCGACGCTGGCCTTGCTCTTGCCTCGACGCGTCTGTGCAGCGCTGGGCTTGATCGTGTTGAGCGCCTTGATCGCGCTGGTCACGCAGGCACCGGCCGATCCCTATCTGGCGCAGAGCTTGCGGGCCTGGGAGCAGGGCCGCTTCATCAATCTCTACGGTTTGGCGCAATGGATAGGCTGGGTTTGGCCGTTCGCGGCCATCGCTTGGCTGCTGACCTTGATCGGCCGCCGGGCGGTCTGATCGCGGGTAAACCCAAAGCGTCGTGAGGAGCCTGCCTACAATGGGGCATGAGCTATTTTCAGCGCCACATCTTCTTTTGCCTCAACCACCGCGAGAGCGGCGACGACAGTTGCTCGCGCCATGACGCGCAGGCCGGCTTCGATCATTGCAAGGCCCGCGTGCGCGAGCTGGGCTTGGGCGGCGTTGGCGGCGTGCGGGTCAACAAGGCCGGATGCCTGGACCGTTGCGCCGGCGGGCCGGTCGCCGTGGTCTACCCGGACGCCACTTGGTACACCTATGTGGACCAAAGCGACATCGACGAAATCGTCGAAAAGCACCTGGTTGGCGGTGAAGTGGTCGAGCGTCTGGTGCTGCCGGACAACGTCGGCCGCTGAGCGCATGAATTCACACACTGAGCGACGTTTGATCGCCGGGCCTGCCGGGCTGATCGAGTGTGCAATCGACACGCCGGCTGCGGTGGCTGATTTGGCTGATTTGTCTGGCACCAGCACCACGGCCATGCCGCGCGGCATGGCGCTGATCTGCCACCCGCTGCCGACCCATGGCGGTACGCTGGACAACAAGGTCGTGCAAACGCTGGCCCGTACGTTTGTGCAGTTGGGCTACCGCGCGGTGCGTTTCAATTTTCGCGGCGTCGGCCAATCGGAAGGCATCTGGGATGCCGGGCAGGGCGAGATCGACGACGCGCTGGCCGTGCTGTCGGCGCTGCGCGAGCCGGCTGAACCGTTGGTGCTGGCCGGATTTTCCTTCGGTGGCTACGTGGCCTCGCAAGCTGCCGAGCGCTTGCCCGCCGATCAGAAGGCCCGGCGCCTGGTGCTGGTCGGCCCGGCGACGAGCCGTTTCGATACCGCCCAAGTGCCGGCCAACACGCTGGTGATTCACGGCGAGCAGGACGATGTCGTGCCTTTGTCGTCCGTGCTGGATTGGGCGCGCCCGCAGTCGCTGCCGATCATCGTCGTGCCCGGCACCGGACACTTTTTTCACGGACAGTTGCCCTTGCTCAAGCAGATCGTGTTGGGCAATTGGCAAGACTGATCTCTGTTTCGGCAAATTTGACGCTGCATCTGCCGAGGCGCTTTTCCGCCACCCCGATTTTTTGAGACTCCCGATGAAGCGATTGATTTCCCTGGCACTTTCTCTAGCCCTGGCTGCCGCCGGCTCCTTGACTCCACTGGCTGCCCAAGCGCAGGTGCCGCAAGGGCCGGAGTTGGCGGCGCGCAACTATCTGCTGCTCGACATGACAGCCAACAAGGTGTTGACCGAGCGGGACGCCGACACGCCCAACGACCCGGCGTCACTGACCAAGTTGATGACGGCTTATGTGGTGTTTGGTGCACTGCGCGACAAACGCCTGACGCTGGAGCAGACGCTGCCGGTCTCCAAACGGGCCTGGGATGAGCGCAAGGGCGACCCGTCGCTGATGTTCATCGACACCCTGATGACACCCAAGGTGGACGAGTTGCTGCGCGGCATGATCATTCAGTCCGGCAACGACGCGTCGGTGGCCTTGGCCGAGGGTGTGGCTGGTTCGCTGGAGCAATTCGTGGCGATGATGAACCGCCAAGCGCAGGCCTGGGGGTTGAAGAACACGTCGTTCAAGAACGTCACCGGCATGACCGAGCCGGGTCATAAAAGCAGTGCCCGTGATCTGTCGGTGATTGCGTCCAACCTGATTCGGGACTTCCCCGAGTACTACAGCTACTACTCGCAGCGCGAGTTCACTTTCAACAAGATCCGCCAAGACAACCGCAACCTGCTGTTGCGCCGCGACCCGACCGTGGACGGCATGAAGACCGGCTACACCGAGGCCGCCGGTTACTGCCTGATCGCCAGCAGCTTGCGCGACTATCCGAATGGCAAGCGCCGCTTGCTGAGCGTGGTGATGGGCACGGCCTCCAAGGAAGCACGTGCCAGCGAAAGCCAGAAGTTGCTCAACTGGGGCTATTCGGCTTATGACGCCGTGCGCCTGTTCGACAAGGATCAAGCGATCAGCACGGTGCCGGTCTGGAAGGGCGCTTCGGCGCAAGCCAAGCTCGGCGCGGCCGACGCCGTCTTCATCGCGGTACCGCGCGGCGAGGGTGCCAAGCTGCAAACCAAGGTCGAGCGCACCGATCCCCTGGTGGCGCCCCTGGTCAAGGGCCAGCGAGTCGGCAGTTTGAAGGTCACGACCGCAGCCGGCGTTGCCGTCGCCGAGCTGCCCTTGGTGGTGCTGGAGGACGTGCCGGTGGCCGGCATCTTCGGCCGCGCCTGGGACTCGATACGGCTTTGGATCAAATAATCTGCTGCTTGGCGGGCGTAAGCTGAAAGCGTGGCGCTTTGCTACCAAATCGTCCAGACTCACCCGCATTGAACAGGAGACGCGCATGAATGTTTTGCCCGAGCTGCCCAGCTATTTGAACGGCGAGTACCAGCCGCTGGCCGAAGCCAAGGTGTCGGCGATGGATCGTGGCTTTCTGTTCGGCGATGGCGTCTACGAGTTGTTGCCGGTGTATGGGCGGCGGCTGTTTCGCTTCGAAGCGCATATGGACAGGTTGGAGCGCAGCTTGTCCAAGCTGCGCATTGCCAGTCCGCTGCTGCGGGCGCAGTGGCTGGAGGTAGCCCGTCGGCTGATCGCCTCGGTCGATGCAGAGGATCAGTGGGTCTATTTGCAAGTGACGCGCGGTGTGGCCCCGCGCAATCATGTGATGCCGACCGACATCACGCCCACTCTCTTCGCCTACAGCAGCCCGGCCCGACCGATGACGGCCGACGAGCGCCACCACGGGGTGGCCTGCATCACAGCGCGTGATTTTCGCTGGGAGCGTGGGGACATCAAAAGCACCTCCTTGCTGGGCAATGTGCTGGCGCGCCAGATGTCTGCCGATCAAGGGGCTGTCGAAACCATCATGCTGCGCGACGGTTTTCTGACCGAAGCGGCGGCGTCCAACGTCTGGATCGTCAAGGAAGGCGCGCTGCTCGGCCCCCCTAAAAGTGAGCATGTGCTGGAAGGCATTCGCGTCGAATTGCTGAAGGAGCTGTGCGAGGACGTCGGCATCGGCTACAACTTGCGGCCAATCTCCGAGGCGGAGCTGGTCGGGGCTGACGAGATCATCCTCAGCTCGGCCAGCAAGGAGGTGCTGGCCGTCACCCGGCTCGATCATCAACCGGTGGGTCACGGCGCATTGCACGGCAAGCCGGGGCCTGTTTATGCGCGGCTTTACGAGGCCTATCAGCGCGCCAAACTAGTGCAATCGATTTGAGGCTGCCATGAGTCACACCACACCGCCGGTCTTGCCGTCGGACATCCCACCCGAGCAATCGTTGATCGAATACCCCTCAAGCTTCCCCATCAAGGTGATGGGGAAGCACGTGGACGGGTTTGCCGCCGCCATCGTTCTGGTAGCGCAGCAGTTCGATCCCGACTTCGACCCGACCAGCGTCGAACACCGCCCCAGCAAGGGCGGTAACTACCTGGGTCTGACCATCACCATCACGGCGACCAGCCGCGAACAGCTCGACGAGCTTTACCGCACGCTGAGCTCCCACCCGATGGTGAAGCTGGTGATGTAACGCTGCGCTCAAGTGGTCGCATCAGGGGCCAACTGCTTGTCCAAGTCCTTCACCTTGGCTGGGGCCGCTTCGTCGCCATTGCGGGCCGCGATGTCGTACCAATAGCGAGCCAGGCGCAGATCGGCCGGCAAGCCCAGGCCGGTTTCGTACATCGACGCCAGCAGATATTGAGCACCAACGTCGCCGCCCTTGGCGGCCTCGCGGTACCAATGTGCAGCTTGCTCCATGTCCAGCGGCGCTCCGCGACCGAGGTAGTAGGCGGTTGCCAGGGCCACTTGGCCGTCGCTGCTGCCGTGCTTGGCGGCGCGTGAATACCATTGCACCGCTTGCCCCAGATCGGGCTTGCCAGCCACACCTTGTTCATGGAAATAGCCCAGCGACAGCTCGGCTTGCACCAAGCCTTTGGCAGCCGCCCGCAACAGCAGGCGCTGCGCCAGACGCAGGTCGGGTTTGGGCAACTCGGCGCGTAAATGCATCATCGCCAGGTTGAAGTCGGCCAGTGGTTCTTGCTGGGCTGACAGCGCGGCAAAGCGCTTGGCAGCTAACGCCAGATCGCCACTTTCGTAGGCGGCCAGCGCGGCCTCCATCGGCGCGGTAGCGGCTTGGCTGGCCAGCGGGAGCGATAGCAGAGCTGCGATGAAAAAGGGTGCGATACGCATGACGTGCTTTCAAAAAGGGCGAGGTGAGGCCGACTCGTGGGTCGTCTGAATAGGGCGAGGGCTTACAAACGAAACGGTAATATTCGGCCATGATTCTAAAAACCTTGGGGCTTGTCGAGTACGAGTCCACGCTGCAGGCGATGCGGGCGTTCACCGAAGCACGCACGCCCTCCGTGGCCGCCGTGCCCGACGAACTCTGGCTGTGCGAGCATCCATCCACCTACACCCAAGGCTTGGCGGGCAAGGCGGATCACGTGCTGAGCGCCGGTGCCATCCCGGTCGTGCAGACCAATCGCGGCGGGCAGGTGACCTACCACGGCCCCGGCCAAGTGGTGGCCTATCCGCTGATCGATCTGCAGCGCTTGGGCATCTACGTGCGGGAATATGTGTTCCGGCTTGAAACGGCCGTGCTGCAGACGCTGGACGGCTTTGGCGTGACAGGCCACCGCGTCGCCGGCGCACCAGGCATTTACGTGCGCCTGGACGACCCGCAGTCCCATGCGGCGCTGACCGGCCCGGTCGATCCGCTCGACCCGTTCCGGGGCTTGGGCAAAGTGGCAGCCCTGGGCATCAAGGTCAGCCGCCACTGCGCCTATCACGGGGTGGCTTTGAATGTGGCGATGGATTTGCAGCCCTTTTCAGGCATCAACCCCTGTGGCTATGCAGGGCTTGCGACGGTGGACCTCGCTACACTCGGCGTTTACACCGACTGGCCCACCGTGGCCCAGCGCTTCGGCGAGCGCCTGAAGGCGCAGCTGGAAGGCTGAAAGCAAGGCTCAGCGGATCAGAGGAGCAGAGGATTACAGATGGCGACCGAGAACATCACCCACGAACTGAAGACCGGCGAGGCGTATGACGCCAGCGCCAAGCAAAAAGCACAAGCCAAGACGGCACGCATACCGATCAAGATCGTGCCGGTCGGCGAGATGCTGAAAAAGCCCGACTGGATTCGTGTCAAGGCAGGCTCTCCCAGCACGCGGTTTTACGAGATCAAGCAGATTCTGCGCGAGCACAAGCTGCACACGGTGTGCGAAGAAGCGTCCTGCCCGAACATCGGCGAATGCTTCGGCAAGGGCACGGCCACCTTCATGATCATGGGCGACAAATGCACGCGGCGCTGCCCGTTCTGCGATGTGGGCCATGGTCGTCCGGACCCGCTGGATGCGGACGAACCGGTCAATCTGGCCAAGACGATCGCAGCGCTGAAGCTCAAGTATGTGGTCATCACCAGCGTCGACCGGGATGACTTGCGCGACGGCGGAGCCGGCCACTTTGCGGCTTGCATCCAGAAGATTCGCGAGCTGAGCCCGACGACGCAGATCGAGATCTTGACGCCCGACTTCCGTGGCCGCATGGACCGCGCGCTGGATATCCTGCGCGCCGCCCCGCCAGATGTGATGAACCACAACCTGGAAACTACGCCGCGCTTGTACAAGGAGGCCCGTCCGGGGTCCGACTACCAGTTCAGCTTGGACCTGCTGAAGCGTTTCAAGGCCGATGTTCCCGGCGTGCCGACCAAGAGCGGCATCATGGTGGGCTTGGGCGAAACGGACGAGGAAATTCTGCAAGTAATGCGCGATATGCGGGCTCACGGCGTCGAAATGTTGACGCTGGGTCAGTACCTGTCACCGTCCAGCCATCACCTGCCGGTGCGGCGCTATGTGCACCCTGACACCTTCAAGATGTTTGAAGTCGAGGCCTACAAGATGGGCTTCAGCCACGCCGCAGTGGGGGCGATGGTGCGCTCCAGCTATCACGCCGATGAGCAGGCCGCCCATGCGGGTGTAATCCCCAGCTAAACAGCTAAACAGCTAAACAGCTGAAAGCTGCTGTGCAATGCAAACGAGCCGCTGCTGCGGCTCGTTTGCATTTGCGTTTGCGTTTGCGCTTGCGTCTTTTACTCCGCGCGTCAGCTCTCTGCCAGCAGTTTTTCGACCAAGCTGTGCAGGGCCGCAAAATCGGGTTCACCGACGTAGCGCTTGACGATCTCGCCCCGCTTGTTGATCAACAGCGTTGTCGGCGTCAGCTGAATCTTGCCGAACTGCCGAGCGATGTCGCCGGTGTTGTCGATCGCCACGCTGAACGGCAATTTGCGACTTTCCGCGAAATTAGCGACGAAGGCCGGTGGGTCGTAGCTCATGGCCACCGCCAGCGTGTCGAAACCTCGCGCCTGAAACTTTTCATGAGTGGCAATGATCTGCGGCATCTCTTTCACGCAGGTCGTGCAACTGGTGGCCCAGAAGTTCACCAGCATCACCTTGCCCGCCCATTGGCTGGAGTCGACCTTGGCACCGTTCAGCAACACATAGTTGACGGTCGGCGCGAGCTCACGCTGATTCAGGCTTTGGTAAGCGAACAAACCGCCACCCGCCAGAGCGGCAAGCAGCAGGGCAGGGGCAAGCAGACGGGGTAACTTCATCAGCCTAGTTTAGACCGGCCGAGAGGCCAAGCATTGATCGGGCCTCAGTGACCCTTGGACAGCTCGAACATCAGCATCGACGGCAAGGCGTCTGTCAGGTGGAAGCGCGAGATGCGAGCGAGACCATCAGCGGTGGCCGTGGACAGCTGCGTCAGGTGCTGGGCGTCCAGCACTTCGATGAAGCAGAAGTGAGGGACTTCACGCCTCAAGTCGGCGAGCAGCATCTCGAACTCTGGGCCGCGCAAGCTGTGCTCGAAAATGATGCCATGCGGCAGACCCTCCAGGCAGAACTGTGTGGCCTCGCTCACGCTGGCGACGATGTCGATGATCAGGCCCATGTGCTGGACCGAGTTCTGAATTTGAGTGCGAAGTTCGCGCCGTTCGGAAATGATCAGCAGATGGCTGCCGGCCAGTGGCTTGGAGTTGCTGGAAGGGAGGTAGCCGCGCTCTTGGCGGCGCTCGAGCTCAAGCTCGCGAGCCAAATCCGCTTCTGCTGCACCCTCGGCGCTGTCGAGTTCCTCGCCCACCGTGTGCGGGAATTCAAGCGTCAGCACGGTGATGCCCGCTTCGTCTTCGCGCAAGGGCAGCACGCCCATGGTGATGGCAGTTTGTTCAACCAAGCGCCACGCCAGCGAGTTCAAGGCGAGTGGCATGCCGCTGGTGCTCGAGGCGTCGATCAAGTCCAGCGGCCGATGCGCGAAGCGGCAGACCAGTCTGGCTTTGGGAGGCCAGGGGCTGAGGTCGAGTCGCAGGTCGATGGAGGAATGCGTGCTGGACAAGGCCCAATCCATCAAGGCATTCAGCAGCGCAAACAACAGCGAGCCATCGGTCATGACTTCGACAGATTTCAAGACCTGGCGCACTTGGATCCCGCGCGCCTGCGTTTCGCGGCTGCGCTGGGCCAGCACAGAGCGCAGGATCTGCGTCAAATGCATGCGCTCGCGCGACAACCGTAATCTCCCCGAGGCCAAGCGCGCCAGTTGCTGCCCGATCATGCCGGCCTCACGCGCTTGGGTCACGCTTTCGCGCAGTGCGCGCAGGCTCTGGCGATCAATCTGACCGGTGTTGACAAGATGGTGAATACGTTCAAGCGCCGCGCTCAGTGGACCGGCAATTTCTGCACCCAGTTGTTGCACGATTTCGGCCCACTGCGCACGGCTCGGCTCGCCGGACACGTCATTGGCAGCGTTGGCAGAGGTGTTGCTGGCGGGAGGAGGGCTTGACATGGCCATTCGGGGATGAGTGCGGCGGGTGACTTCGGGTTGTTTCGAGGCTGAGGCGTAATCGTTCGCAGCGGTCGCCATCGTCATCGCTCGGTCCTCAAACGTCCATCCCGTGATCCGGGGGAACGGGATCCAGATCCGCATCAAGCGGCACCTCTCCGTGCGATTGTTCACGTTGCAGCGTTGTTCAGCCCAGCGCGCCTTGCTTGTGGAGCAGCGCGATTTGCGCTTCATCGAAGCCTGCTCCGAGCAAAATCTCCCTCGTGTGCTGGCCCAGCAGCGGCGGTGCATGCCGATAGCTGACCGGCGTGATGGACAGTTTGATGGGGCTGGCGACCAAGCGCAGCTTGTCCGTCAGCGGATGCGCCATAGCCTGTGTCATTTCGCGCGCTTGCGCTTGCGGGTCAGCGAAGGCTTCGGCCAAGTTGTTGATGGCACCGCACGGTACCTGCGCCGTTTCCAGTGCCGCCAGCCATTGATCGCGTGGGCGTGTCTTGAGTACGGCTGCGATTTGCGGCACCAGCAGTTGACGGTGGCGCACTCGGTCAGCGTTCTTGGCAAAGCGCGGGTCTTGCGCCCATTCGGAGTGACCGGCAATGGCGCAGAACTTGGCAAACTGCCGATCATTGCCAACCGCCAGGATCAGATGCCCGTCACTGGCCTCGAACACTTGATAGGGCACGATGTTTTGATGCGCGTTGCCCATCCGGCCTGGCGCTTGGTCGGTACAAAGGTAGTTGGAGCCCAGATTGGCCAACATGGCCAATTGGGTGTCGAGCAAAGCCATGTCGATCATTTGGCCCTGGCCGGTGGCGTCACGATGGCGCAGCGCAGCCAGAATAGCCACGCAGGCATAAAGGCCGGTGAACAAGTCAGCTACCGCCACGCCAACCTTTTGCGGGCCGCCGCCTGGCAGGTCATCGCGCTCACCGGTCACGCTCATCAAGCCGCCGATGCCCTGGACGGCATAGTCGTAACCCGCTCTGTCCTTGTAGGGACCGGTTTGTCCAAAGCCGGTGATCGAGCAGACCACCAGGCCCGGGTTTGCCGCCTGCAAGGTGTGGGCGTCCAAACCATAGCGGGCGAGGTCACCGACCTTGAAGTTTTCGACCAGCACATCGACCTGAGCGGCCAACTGGCGTATCAGTTGTTGACCGGCAGGGCAGGCGATGTCGATGGTGATCGAGCGTTTGTTCCGGTTGGCACCAAGGTAATAAGCCGCCTCGCTGGTGTCGGCCCCGTTGTCGTCCTTCAGATAGGGCGGCCCCCAGGCCCGCGTGTCGTCGCCGCTGCCGGGGCGTTCGACTTTGATCACATCGGCCCCCAAGTCGGCCAAGGTCTGGGTACACCAGGGGCCGGCCAGCACGCGTGAGAGGTCCAGGATGCGCACTCCCTGCAGCGACATGGCTGCAGCGGGTGTGGCTGATGAGGCGTCGCGGTCAGCGGCAGAAGGAGGATGGAAGCTTGAGCTAGGCATAAGTTTCATTGTGCGTCAGCGGGTGTTGGCCGCGGCTCCGATAATGTCGGCATGAAATTGCATCGCACCACCGCCCTACTTTTTGCCGCCCACCGTACTGCCGCCCGCAGCGCCCTGTTCGTGTTGGCCCTGGCTGGCAGCGCTTGCTCGCCCAGCCTGGATTGGCGCGATGTGCGCCCGGACGGGTCAGGCGCGCAAGTTTTGTTCCCCTGCAAGCCCGAGGTCAATAGCCGCCCGGTGACGCGCGAGCAACCCGGCCGGATGGGCTTGGCCAGTTGCAAGGCGGCCGGCTTGAGCTTTTCGCTGGCCTGGGCAGAAGTTGCCGACCCGGCTCAAGTGACGCCTGCCTTGCAGCAGATGCGCGCGGCCCTGCTCACCAAGCTGACCGCCCAACCGACTCCGCTGCAGCCCTTGCAAGTGCCTGGCATGACACCCAACCCTGAAGCCGGAACGCAGCGCCTGGAAGGGAGCGCGAAGGCGGGTTCTCAACACGCGCAAGTGGCGCTGTTCACGCGCGGGTTATGGGTCTATCAGGCCGTGATGCTGGGTGACAAGCGTGATGACAGCGCTTGGAGCAACTTTGCCGATTCGATCAAGCTCGATTTCTAAGTCCGCTCCGACTCAATCTCCGCCTGCCCGATAATTGCGTCATGCCCGGACTGCTTTTGATTGCCCATGCGCCGCTGGCCTCTGCTTTGAAAGCGGTGGCTGAACACACCTTCCCGAACTGCGCGCCGCAGTTGACGGTGCTTGACGTGACGCCGGATATGTCGGCCGACGACGTCGAAACGAGCGCTCGCGCGTTGCTGCAAGCAGCCGGTCACACCGAGGCGCTGGTGCTGACCGATGTCTTTGGCGCAACGCCTTGCAATGCTGCGATGCGACTGCAAAGCAGTCAGTTCAGGGTCGTCAGTGGTGTCAATGTGCCGATGCTGTGGCGAGCGCTGTGCTACGTTGCCGAGCCGCTGGATGCTTTGGTTCAGCGGGCCTGCCAGGGCGGCATCAATGGCATCGTGCCCGGCGATCCGCCCGCCCATCCTTCTTCGGAGTCCTGAGGTTCAATGATCAAGTCCACGCTCACTATCAGCAATAAGTTGGGCCTGCACGCGCGCGCCTCCGCCAAGCTCACCAAACTGGCGGGCAGCTTTCCGTGTGAAGTGTGGATCGCCAAAGGCGAACGCCGCGTCAATGCCAAAAGCATCATGGGCGTGATGATGCTGGCGGCAGGTCTGGGCTCGCAGGTGGAGTTGGAGACGGAAGGCGCTGACGAGCAAGCGGCGCAGGATGCCATCACCGCACTGGTCAACGAGAAGTTCGGCGAAGGGCAGTGACGCCCTTCGCGGGCGCGCACGCCGTCAGCAGAGGAAGTGACGGCGATAGCGGGCCGGTAGGTCAGCCAACCGCATCATCAGTGGCAGGTCAGCCGTATTGAAATCCGGGTCCCAGGCTGGTGCGCCCAGAATGCGGGCACCGCAGCGTAAATAGCCTTTGATCAAAGGCGGCGGCTCGACCACCAAATCATTCCGCAAGTCATCGACCGGCAGTGGCAGCTTGGGCCGCACCTGCCATTCGATGCCGGCCAAATGAGTTCTTTCAAGTTGCTTCCAGAGGCTGGCTGC
>CANFYD010000001.1 GCA_947450745.1 Burkholderiales bacterium | reverse complement strand
GCCACCGCGCTGATCGTCAAGGTGTTCTCCGGCGTGCTGAGCGACTGGCTGGGCCGCCGCAAGGGCCTGGCGCTGCTGGGCTACGGCCTGGGAGCGCTGACCAAGCCGGTGTTTGCGCTGTCCAGCAGCCTCGGCTGGATCATGGCGGCGCGGCTGACCGACCGGGTCGGCAAAGGCATTCGTGGCGCACCGCGCGATGCGCTGGTGGCTGACCTGGCACCGCCCGGGCTGCGCGGCGCGGCCTTCGGTTTGCGCCAGTCGCTGGATTCGGTCGGCGGCGTGCTCGGGCCGCTGCTGGCCGTCGGCCTGATGCTGTTGTGGGCCAACGACTTCCGCGCGGTCTTCTGGGTGGCGGTGATTCCGGGCGCGCTGGCCGTGGCCTTGCTGGCCTTCGGCATTCAAGAGCCACCCCGCAGCGCCCAGCCGCTGCGCCACAACCCGATCAGCCGCGCCAATCTCAAACTGCTGTCGCCCGCCTATTGGTGGGTGGTGGGCATCGGTGCCATCTTCACGCTGGCCCGCTTCAGCGAGGCTTTTCTGGTGCTGCGGGCGCAGCAGACCGGCATGGCGCTGGCGCTGATCCCGCTGGTGATGGTGGCGATGAACCTGGTCTACGCGGCGCTGGCCTATCCGTTCGGCAAGTTGTCCGACCGGGTCAGCCACAACAAGATGCTGGCGCTGGGCCTGGTCGTGTTGCTGGCGGCCGACCTGCTGCTGGCCAGCAGCACGCACTGGCTGCTGCTGTTGGGCGGTGTGGCACTGTGGGGCGTGCACATGGCGATGACGCAAGGCCTGCTGGCCGCGATGGTGGCCGACACCGCGCCCGAGCATTTGCGCGGCACGGCGTTCGGGCTGTTCAACCTGGTCAGCGGCGTGGCGATGCTGCTGGCCAGCGCCGCCGCCGGCCTGCTGTGGGACCAAGCCGGTGCCGCCGCCACTTTTTATGCCGGTGCGGGCATTTGCGGGCTGACCTTGCTGGGGCTGCTGCTGCGGCCGAGGCCGGTCATTTCGGCCTGAGCGCCACGCCAGCGCACAATTCGGTTTCCTCCACTGACTCAGGCCGCGCCACAAGTGCCGCCCGCTGCACGCATGAAAGCTCTCCACGCGACAACACCGCAGTCGAAGCTCTGCAAATCTGCCGTCGCAGCGGCGCTGATGGTGCTTTGTTTCACCCTGCCGGCCCAGGCTGCGCCGCCGGCCAGCGCCAGCCCCGCAGCCGCCAGCGGCGTGGCTTGGCAGGAAGCCGGCTTGAACACCACGGCGAGCGCCGACGCCGATGTCGAACGCGCCTTCGCCCAAGCCCGGGCCGAGAAAAAGCCGCTGCTGCTGTACTGGGGCGCGCAGTGGTGCCCGCCTTGCAATCAGCTCAAGGCGACGCTGTTCAATCGGCAAGATTTCATCGAGCAGTCACGCACCTTTGTGGCCGTGCACATCGACGGCGACCGGCCCGGTGCGCAAAAGCTCGGCCAGCGCTTCAAGGTGCGCGGCTACCCGACGATGATTCTGTTCAACCCGGACGGCGCTGAAATCACCCGCCTGCCCGGCGAGGTCGATGCGCCGCAGGTGCTGAAGGTCTTGCAGCTCGGCATGGCCGGCGGCCGGCCGATCAAGACCGTGCTGGCCGAGGCGCAGTCCGGCAAAAAGCTGAGCCCGAATGAATGGCGCTTGCTGGCCTTTTATTCCTGGGAGACCGACGAGCAGCAACTGGTGCCACCCACCGAGCGGCCCGACCTGTTGGCGCAATTGGCGCGCGCCTCGACCGCAGCGGACGCCAACGCCAACGCCGACGCGACCACCCGGCTGTGGCTGAAGGCGCTGGCCGCCAGCGATGAAGGCAAGGGTATCAAGCCCGACGCGGCGCTGGCCTTGCGGGTGCGGGCGGTGCTGGCCAGTGCGCCCGCGTCGCGGGTGCAAATGGATGTGCTGACCAATGGCGCGGCCGACATCGTCAGAACGCTGACGCCCGAGCCGGATGCTGCCCGGACCCGGCTGGTGGGCGAGTTCGATGCCGCGCTGCAGCGGCTGGAGCAGGACGCCACACTGTCGCGCGCCGACCGCTTGACGGCACTGTCCGCCCGCGTCGATCTGGCGCGTTTGGGTCAAGCCAAGGAGGTCTTGAACCCCAAAATCAGTGCGGGCCTGGTCAAGCAAGTGCGCGAGCACGCGGCCCGCGCCGACCGCGAAATCACCGACGGCTACGAGCGCCAAGCCGTCATCAGCTCGGCCGCCTACCTGCTGGGCCAAGCCGGCTTGTGGGCCGACAGCGACGCGCTGCTGAAAGCCAGCCTGGCCAAAAGCCATTCCCCCTATTACCTGATGAGCCAGCTGGGCGGCAATGCCAAGAAGCAGGGCCGCAAGGACGAGGCGCTGCGCTGGTACGAGCAGTCATTCAAGCAGAGCGAAGGCCCGGCCACCCGGCTGCAATGGGGGGCCGGCTACTTTGCCGCGCTGACCGAGCTGGCCCCGCAAGACGCCGCCCGCATCGAGACGACCGCCGCCCAACTGTTCAGCGAAGCGGCCCAGGACAAGGCCGCTTTTTATGAGCGCAGCGCCCGCTCGCTGCAACGCGTTGGTGCCAGCCTGAGCCGCTGGAGCGCCAGCGGCCAGCACGCGGCGGTGATGACCCGGCTGAAAACCCAGCTCGACGGCATCTGCAGCAAGGTCGAGGCGGCCGACAAGCAGCGCGCGACGTGCGAAGGGCTGATCAAGGCCGCGCCTGCCGTTCCGCCCCTGTAGGGCGAATCAAGACCCGCCCGACTTCAATATGGCCCGGACGTCGGGGCCGGCGGTGCCAGATCGAGGAACTCGGCCGCCCGCTGGCGCACCGCTTGCATCATCAGGCTGACATCCAGCCCTACCGCCACAAAAGTGGCCCCCAGGCTGAGGTAATGGCGGGCCTGTTTGACGTCGCCGGTCAGCGTGCCGGCGGCCTTGCCGCTGGCGACGATGGTGCGAATGGCCTGATCAATCGCCGCTTGCACGTCCGGGTGGCCTGGGTTGCCCAAATGGCCCATCGACGCGGCCAGATCGGCCGGGCCGATGAAGACGCCGTCCACGCCGTCCACCGCGCAGATGGCGGACAGGTTCTGCAAGGCGGTGACCGTCTCGGCTTGCACCAGCAGGCAGACCTCGGCGTTGGCATGCTGCACATAGTCGCTGCGCCCGTTCCAGCGCGAAGCCCGCGCCACTGCCGCGCCGACGCCGCGAATGCCCTGCGGCGGGTAACGGGTGGCGGCCACCATCGCGGCGGCTTGGCTCGCGCTGTCCACCATCGGTACCAGCAGCGTTTGCACGCCGATGTCCAGCAATTGCTTGATCAGCGCTGGCTCGCCCTGCACCGCGCGCACCACCGGGTGGGCCGGGTAGGCGGCCACCGCCTGCAATTGCGCCAGCGTGCTGCGTACATCGTTGGGCGCATGCTCGCCGTCGATCAGCAGCCAATCGAAACCGGCGCTGGCGCACATCTCGGCGCTGTAGGCATTGGCCATGGACAGCCACAGCCCGATGCGGCTGCGGCGCTCGGCCAGCGCCTGCTTGAAGGCATTGCCCGTTGCGCGCGGATTCATGTGCGGATTTGCGTGCTGGTTTGCTGGCTGGTTCATTGCAGATTGCCCTGGCAGAGGTATTTGATGTGCATGTAGTCGTCCAGCCCATGGCGCGAGCCTTCGCGGCCGTAACCCGATTCCTTGACGCCGCCGAACGGCGCCGCTTCCGAGGCGATGGCGCCCTCGTTGATGCCGACGATGCCGGTTTCCAGCGCATCGGCCATGCGCCAGATGCGGGAGCTGTTCTCCGAGTAGAAATAACCGGCCAGGCCGAATGGCGTGTCGTTGGTCTGCGCGATCACCTCGGCCTCGTCGTGGAAGCGGAACAGCGCGGCCACCGGGCCGAAGGTTTCCTCGCTGGCCAGCAGCATGTCTGCCGTGGCGTCGGCCAGCACGGTGGGTGCGACGAAATGCGGGCCGCTGGCCTCGCGCACGCGGCGGCCGCCGACCAGCAACCGGGCACCCCGGCTGACCGCGTCATCCACATGGCGCAGGATTTTCTCGACCGCGCGGGCGTTGATCATCGGGCCGATCTGGGCGTCCGCCTCGGTGGCCGGGCCCACCTTCAGCGCCGCCACTTGAATCGACAGCAGCGCGGCAAAGCGTTCGTACACGGCGTCCTGCACGAACACGCGGTTCGGGCAGACGCAGGTCTGGCCGCCGTTGCGGAACTTGGCTTGCATCAGGCCGGTCACGGCGGCTCCCAGGTCGGCGTCGTCAAAGACGATGAAGGGCGCGTTGCCGCCCAGTTCCAGCGACAGCTTTTTCAGCGTGGCGGCGGCTTCGCGGGCCAGATGCTTGCCGACCGGGGTGGAGCCGGTAAAGCTGATCTTGCGCACCCGTGCATCGGCCAGCCAGGCATCGACCACCGCTGGCGTTTGCGCGCGCGAGGCGCAGACGATGTTCAGCACGCCAGCGGGCAGGCCGGCTTCTTGCGCCAGCCGCACCAGCGCCAGCGCGGTCAGCGGCGTGTCCTCGGCCGGCTTGGCCACCACCGTGCAGCCAGCGGCCAGGGCCGGCGCGATCTTGCGGGCAATCATCGCGGCGGGGAAGTTCCACGGCGTGATGACCGCCACCACGCCGACCGGCTCCTTGACGGCCAGCATGCGGCGCCCGCTGACCGGCGCGGCAATCACGTCGCCGCAGATGCGCGTGGCTTCCTCGGCAAACCATTCCACGTAGCTGGCGGCGTATTGCACTTCGCCACGGCCTTCGGCCAGCGGCTTGCCCTGCTCGCGCGAGATCAGCCGGCCGAGGTCGTCCTGATGAGCCAGGATCAGCGCATGCCAGCGCTTGATCACCTGCGCCCGCTGGCGGGCCGGCGTGGCGCGCCAGCCGACCAACGCGGCGGCTGCGGCATCGGCCGCTGCTTGGGCATCGACGGCCGCACTGTCGGGCACTTGCCCGATCAAGGACTGATCGGCCGGGTTCAGCACCGCCAGCCGGGCACCGGAGGCCGCGGCGGTCCATTCGCCGTTGATGAAGTTTTGCGCGCACAACAGATCGGCGCGCTGCAGGGTCAGGTCTAGAGTCATGGATGTCTTGGTTTCTACCGGGTGTTCAACTGACGATGCCCAGATGCCAGGGCACGAATTCATGGTCGCCCAGACCCAGCAGCTCGCTGCAGGTGGGCTCGCCCGAGGCGGCACGCAGGATATGGTCGAAGATCTGCTGGCCCATTTGCTCGATGCTCAGCGTGCCGTCGATGACCTGACCGCAGTTGATGTCCATGTCCTCTTGCAGACGCAGAAACATCGGCGTGTTGGAAGCCAGCTTGAGGGTCGGTGCCGGCTTGGAGCCGAACATCGAGCCGCGCCCGGTAGTGAAGCAGATCAGGTTGGCGCCGCTGGCGATCTGGCCCGTCGTGGCCACCGGGTCGTAGCCGGGCGAGTCCATGAAGACGAAGCCGCTCTCGGTGATCGGCTCGGCATATTCGTACACCGCCCGCAGCGGCGTGGTGCCGGCCTTCATCGCCGAGCCGAGTGACTTTTCGACGATATTGGCCAGCCCGCCGGCCTGGTTGCCCGGCCCCACGACGCCGTTGAACTGGCCGTTCTGGCCGGCGGTGTAGCGCTTCCACCATTCGATCCGGTCGAGCAGCTTTTGGCCCACTTCGCGGCTCACCGCGCGGCGCGTCAGCAGATGCTCGACGCCATGGATTTCCGGTGTTTCCGACAGAATCGCCGTGCCGCCGTGGCGCACCAGGATGTCCATCGCCGCACCCAGCGCCGGATTCGCGCTGATGCCGGAAAAGCCGTCCGAGCCGCCACATTCCAGCCCCACCATCAAGTGGCTGGCCGGCACCGGCACGCGGGTGATCGCATTGGCTTGCGGCAGCATCGCCTGCACGGCGGCCACGCCGGCGGCAATGCTGGCGCGGGTGCCGCCGCTGTCCTGCATCACCAGCGTGTGCAGGCGGGAGTTGGCGTTCAGCCCTTGCGAGGCCATCAGCTCCGGCACCTGGTTGCGCTCGCAGCCGAGGCCGACGACCAGCACGCCGCCCAGGTTCGGGTGGCGCGCATAACCGGCCAACGTGCGCCGCAACAGGTCGAAATGCTCGCTCGGCGACGACATGCCGCAACCGCTGGTCTGCGCAAAAGCGACCACGCCGTCAACATTCGGATAAGCGGCCAGGCGCTCCGGCGTGAACCAGGCGGCGATCTTGTGGATCACCGTCGAGGAGCAGTTCACCGAGGCCAGCAGGCCGATGAAGTTGCGCGTGCCGACGCGGCCGTCGTCGCGCCGGATGCCCATGAAGGTGGCGCGCTGCGCTGCCGGCAGCATCTCGACCGGCCGCACATCGGTGCAGAACTCGGGCAGCGGCGCCCGCTCTTCATGGCGGATGTTGTGGCTGTGCACATGCTCACCGGCCAAGATGTCGCGGGCGGCATAGCCGATCACCGTGTTGTACTTGAGCACCGCCGCGCCCTCGGCTATGGCCGCAGCGGCAATCTTGTGGCCGGCCGGAATCTGCGCGCGGGTGCGCAGGCCGAAATCGGCCAGCGTTTCGCCCAGCGCAATCAGGCGGCGGGCGATCAGTACGTTGTCCTGCGCGTGCAGGCGGATCAGTGGACTAGGCATGCAGCATTCCGTTCAAATTTCAGGCCAAGTTTCAGGTTCGATCGCTCAACCTTTGGCAAGCAGCTCGCGCAGCTTCAGGCGTTCGATCAGCAGCTTTTCCTTTTGCATCGTCTGGGCCATGTATTTCTCGTAGTCCGGGCCGTCCAGATACATCAGCGGCGCGTCGATCTTGCCGCAGGCCGAGCTGAACTCCGGGCTGCTGGCCGCGACCTTGAAGGCCGCGCGCAACGTCGCCAGCACTGCCGGGTCCATGCCCTTGGGGCCGCCGATGCCGTTGGGCGCATCGACGACGACGTTGAAGCCCTGCTCCCTCAGCGTCGGCACGTCCTTGAAGTCGGTCGTGCGCTTGTCTCCCAGTGTGCCGAGCAGGCGCAGCTTGCCGGCCTGCACCTGCGTCGTCCAGCTGCTGGAG
Organism: Burkholderiales bacterium; assembly: GCA_947450745.1. Classification (GTDB taxonomy): domain Bacteria; phylum Pseudomonadota; class Gammaproteobacteria; order Burkholderiales; family Burkholderiaceae_C; genus Paucibacter_A. Next base: position 53,113 of record CANFYD010000001.1, on the reverse strand, counting down.
TCGATCAGCAGATTGACCTCGCCGCTCAACACCGCCTGCAAGGCCGGCGCGCCGCCCCGGTAGGGAATGTGCAGCAGCTCGATGCCGGCCGCGTGGGCGAATTCCTCCATGCCGACATGGGTGGCGCCGGCAATACCGGCGCTGCCGTAAGTGACGCGGCCGGGGTTGGCCTTGGCATAGGCCACCAGGTCCTTCAGGTCTTTCCAGGGCGCGCTGGTCTGGGCCACGATGCCGAAGGTCTGGCCCGAGACACGGGCGATATAGCTCAGGTCCTTCAGCGGGTCGATCGGCACGCTGCCCAGTTGCGAGAAGCGCGCCACCGAGACCGGAATCTGCCCGATCGTGTAACCGTCGGGCTTGGCCATGGCCATGCTGCGCAGGCCCAGCATGCCGGACGCACCGGCCTTGTTTTCCAGCACCACCGTCTGGCCCAGCGCGCGGCCGGCCGCCATGCACAGCGAGCGCATCGTCAGGTCCGCCGTGCCGCCGGCCGGCCAGGGGCAAATGAAGCTGATCGGCCGCTCGGGGTAGCCCTGCGCCATCGCTCGGCCGAACGGCAGGCCGAGGCCGACGGCGGCCGCGCTGCCGAGCAGCAGTTGGCGGCGTTTCAGGGAGGTGGGCTTGTGGTCAGTCATGTCTCGGTCCTCGCGCCTGTCTGGCGCTGTTGCGGGTGGTGAAGGTGTCAGTGCGGTGAAGAGAGAGCGGAGCGGTCGGGGTTCAAACGCCCGCGCTGACCAGCGCGGCGATGGCTTGGCCCATCGCGGTGGTGTCGGCGCTGCCGCCCAGGTCGCGGGTGTGCGGGCCGTCCCGCAGCACTGTTTCGATGGCCTGGACGATGGCGTCGTGGGCGGCACGGCCGGCGCCTTGGCCGTGGGTCAGGTGATCGAGCATCAGAGCGGCGGACCAGATCATCGCGACCGGGTTGGCAATGTTCTGGCCGTAGATGTCCGGGGCCGAGCCGTGCACCGGCTCGAACAGCGAGGGGAACAGCCGCTCCGGGTTCAGGTTGGCCGACGGTGCCAGGCCGATGGTGCCGGTGCAGGCGGGGCCGAGGTCGCTGAGGATGTCGCCGAACAAATTGCTGGCCACCACCACGTCGAAGCGGGTCGGTTGCAGCACGAAGCGGGCACAGAGGATGTCGATGTGCTGCTTGTCGACGGTGATGTCGGGGTAGCCCTCGGCCATCGCGTCGGCGCGGCCGTCCCACCAGGGCATGCTGATGGCAATGCCGTTGCTCTTGGTTGCCACCGTCAGGTGATGGCGCGGCCGCGACTGCGCCAGCTCGAAAGCGTACTTCAGCACCCGGTCGGTGCCGTGGCGCGAAAAGACCGATTCCTGGATGACGATTTCGCGCGCCGTGCCTTCAAAGATCTTGCCGCCCAGGTTGGTGTACTCGCCCTCGGTGTTTTCGCGCACGACGAAGAAGTCGATGTCGCCGGCCTTGCGTCCGGCCAGCGGGCAGGGCACGCCGTCAAACAGGCGTACCGGGCGCAGATTGATATATTGGTCGAATTCGCGCCGGAACTTCAGCAGCGAACCCCACAGCGACACATGGTCGGGCACCAGTGCCGGCATGCCCACCGCGCCGAACAGGATGGCGTCCATGCCCTGCAATTGCGCCTTCCAGTCGTCCGGCATCATTTGCCCGGTGGCTTGGTAATGCTCGCAACTGGCCCAGGTGATCGGTGTCAGCTCCAGCTTGATGCCGAAGCGCGCGGCCGCCGCTTCGAGGACGCGCAAGCCTTCGGGCATCACCTCCTTGCCGATGCCGTCGCCGGGAATCACGGCGATCTTGTGGGTCAGGGACGAGGTGGGAGCGTTGGAAGGATTCGACATGGCGGACAGGAGGCTGGGCTGATTGAGGATGCTGCATCTTGCTTTGCACACGTAAAAACTACAATACTGGGTTTGGTTAAGCCACTGTGCACGCATCGTGATCAATCCTCGGCTCCATCAAACGCCCGCCAACGAAGACCTGCGCGTTTTCACCGTGGTGGCCCGGCGCGCCAGCTTTGCCGGCGCGGCCGAGGAGTTGGGCGTGTCGCCGGCCTATGTGAGCAAGCGCCTGCGCGTGTTGGAGCAGGTGTTGGACACCCGGTTGCTGCACCGCAGTACCCGCCGCGTGGCGGTGACGGAAGACGGCGAGCGGGTCTACCAGTGGGCGCTGACGATACTCGACGACATCGACCACCTGATGCAGGCCGTCAGCATCACCCGCAGCGTGCCGCGCGGCAGCCTGCGCATTTGTTCCAGCTTCGGCTTTGGTCGTCAGGTGCTGGCCTCGGCCATCTCGCAGTTGCAGCTGACCTACCCGGCGCTGCAGGTGCGGCTGGAGCTGTTCGACCGGCTGGTCGATGTGGCCAGCGAGGGCTTTGATCTGGACATCCGCGTCGGCGACGAGATCGCCCCGCACCTGATCGCGCGCCGCTTGGCCGACAACCACCGCATCCTCTGCGCCGCGCCCAGCTACTTGGCCGCGCGCGGCACGCCGCGCAGCTTCACCGAACTGGCCCAGCACGACTGCCTGGTGATCAAGGAGCGCGACCAGCCGTTCGGCGTCTGGCTGTTGCGCCGGGGGCAGGAGCAGCACAGCGTCAAGGTGACCGGCCCGCTGTCCACCAACCACGGCGAAATAGCGGTGCAATGGGCGCTGGACGGGCGCGGCATCTTGCTGCGCTCGATCTGGAACGTCGCCCCGCTGCTGGCCAGCGGGCAGTTGCTGCGGGTGCTGCCGGACTACGCGCTGGAGGCCAATGTCTGGGCCGTCTACCCGTCCCGACTCGGCAACTCCGCCAAGGTGCGCGTGGCGGTGGAGTTTTTACACGCGTATTTGCAGGAGCATTTGCAGGAACTGCTGGGCGGCCAAGTGGCCTGAGCGCTGCGCTGCGCTGTTGTGTGGATGTCTGCTGGTGTGCTTGTGCGGTTGGTGCGCTGTTCTGAGTGATCTGCGCATGATTTGTGCGCAAGGCAACTGCGTCAGCGCACACGCCCCCCGAGTCGGGTGTGGGCCTGGACTGGGCATCTGGCTACATTGACTTCACGAGTTAGCAACAAAAAATTTGCTGAAGCGCAAAACGGTATTCAGACGCTGTGCAAGCGGCAAAAGGACATGAAATGAAAACTTCAAAATTTCAGAAATTGCTTGGCATGACGGCCCTGGTCTTGAGCGGCAGCCTGTCGGCCGCCCCGCTGGTGCTGCTGGGCAGCGCAGACAACAACAACGCAGGAGTCACCGCGCTGGCCACCGCCGCGACCGGCGATCTGTATGTCCGCTTCGACCTCGGCTTCACGGGCACCGTCAGCAGCAACGATTTTGCGGCGCTGTGGTTTGACAACGTTGCTACCGGCGATCACACGAACCGCGCTAATTTTGGCTTGAAAGCCAATTCCGGTCCAAGCAGCTCACCCGGCTCCGACTACTTCGCGCGCACTTCGGGCACCGGCGGTGTGTTCGACACCACGCCGTCGTTCCAGGTCGCCAACGGCTCCAGCGTCAATTTGTTCGCCCATCTGTACAAGACCGGTTCGTCCACCAACTACGACCGCCTCGATCTCTGGATCGGCTCGACCCTGTCCAGCCTTGACCTGCTGAGCACCGCAGCCGATGTCTCGGCCAGCGGCAACACCGGTATCAGCTCGGTGTCTTATTTGGGCTTTCGCAATGCCAACCTGAGCGCTTTTAACAGCACCGACCAAGTCACCATCAGCAACTTCTCGGTCACCAGCGCCGTGCCGGAACCCAGCACCTGGGCGCTGATGGCGATGTCCTTGATGGGCATGGCCGTGGTGATGCGCCGCCGCAAGAGCTGAACCAACCGGGTGAGGCCGGTCCTCACCCGTCGAGCCCTGAATCCCGCTGCAGCGGGATTTTTCGTTTCAGTCACGTAGGGCGGGTCGAGACCCGCGATGGGCCTGGCGGCGTGCACCGAACTGCCGCCGTACGCCAATCGGCGCGGGGCTTGTCGGGAGCCTGTCAGACTTGGGGTACCACCACGAGGCTCCCCCCGATGAAACGACTTGTTTTGACTTTGCTTGGCTTTGCCGTCGCCACCCCGCTGCTGGCGGCTGCGGATTTTGATCAATGGGCCGAAGGGCTGGCGCTGCAGCGGATGCGCGCCGAGCCGACGTTGGCGACTTATCGCCAGTACCTGCCTGCCGCCGAGCAGCAACTGCTGGATGCCAAGCTGACCCCGAACACGCCGCAGCAGCGCGCTGCCCGCATCGCGGCTGCCAAGTCGGGCTTGCAAGAGCTGGGTGCCTTTGACCGCAGCCAATTGAGCGCGCAGCAGCGCACCTCGGCGGCGGTGGTCGAGTGGTCGCTGCGCAGCACGGCGGAAGCCGAGCCGTTCGAGGACTTCGACTTTGTCTTCAACCAGTTCCGTGGCTTGCACGTCAGCCTGGTCAACTTCCTCAGCCAGACGCATCCGATCCGCAATGCCGGCGATCTGGCCAATTACCTGGCCCGGCTGCAGCAAGTGGCCGCTCAGATGGACAACGGCATCGCGCGCGCCCAGGACGCGGCGACACGCGGCTTTTTGATGCCGCGCTTCATCACGCAGGCTTCGCTGGGGCAGTTCGAGCGCTTTCTGGCCGAGCCGCCGGCGCGCAATGTGCTGGTGCTGTCGCTGCAGCAGCGCTTGAACAAGCTGAACGGCACGGCCAACGAGATCAGTGCGGAGGCGCGCGCTACAGCGCTGCTTGAGGCCGAAAAAATCACCGCCGAGGCCATCATCCCGGCCTTTCGCCGCGTCCAAGTGATGCTGCAAGCTCAACTGCCGCGCAACACCGAGGACGCCGGCCTGTGGCGCTTGAAGGGCGGCGACAAGGCCTATGCCTATGAGCTGCGCCGCAACACCACCACCGACTACACGCCGCAGCAGATCCATGCGATCGGTCTGCGTGAAGTGGCGCGCATCGAGGGCGAGATGGATGGCCTGCTGAAGCAACTGGGCTACCTGGACGGCAGTGTCAAGCAGCGCATGCTCAAGCTCGACGCGGATTTGCAACCCAAAGAGGCCGAGCCGCGCGCCGCCTTGCTGGCGCGCTACGAGCAGATCCTGCGCGACGCCGAGAAGCGCTCGCGCCTGCTGTTCGACATCACGCCGAAAGCGCCGGTGGTGGTGCAGCGCGAGCCGCTGTTCACCGAGAAAACGGCGGCCGCCCATTATTCCGGCCCGGCCAAGGACGGCAGCCTGCCCGGCATCTTCTGGGCTCCGCTGCCCGGCTCGCCGTACCGGATGACGAATATGCGCACGCTGACCTATCACGAAGGCGTGCCCGGCCACCATTTCCAGATTGCGCTGCAGCAGGAAAACGAGGGCCTGCCGCGCTACCGCCGCGACGCGGTGTTTGCCGGTGGCTCGGCTTTTTCAGAAGGCTGGGCGCTCTACGCCGAGCAGCTGGCGGCCGAGAACGGTTGGTACGAGGGTGATATTCCCGGCCGCCTGGGGCAGCTCGACGCCGAACTGTTCCGCGCCAAGCGGCTGGTGGTCGATACCGGCCTGCATGCGATGCAGTGGACGCGCCAACAAGCCATCGATTACGGTATTCCGGTGGCCGAAGTGGAGCGCTATGTGGTGATGCCGGGCCAGGCCTGCGCCTACAAGATCGGCATGCTGCACATCCTGGACTTGCGCAGCCGCGCGCAGCAGGCGCTGGGGCCGAAGTTCAAAGTGGGGCAGTTTCATACCTTGGTGCTGCAGACCGGCAACGTGCCGCTGGCCGTGCTGAGCCAGGTGGTCGACGACTGGGTGCTGGCGCAGCGGTGAAGCGGCGCCAAACATTTCAGGGCTGCAGCTCAACAGCAGCTCCGCTTCCGTGATGCAGCGCGCGCTGAAGCAGGTGTCGTTCCGGCAGTTGCTGGTGGCCGCGTTCTTGCTGATCGCTGCCCTGCTGGCGGCTGCATCGCTGCGCGCGCTGTTCACACTGGAGCAGTTGACGCTGCAAAGCCGGGACAGCGCGTCCGGTGCGCTCGACTTGGCGGCGGCCGCGCAGGCGCTGGCTGACCGCAGCGTCGACATGGAGCGCAGTTCGCGCCAAGCGGTGGTGCTGGCCGACCCGCTGTTGCAGCAGCGTTTTGAGGCAACGGCCACCGATGCCGATGCCTTGCTGCAACGCTTGCTCGCGCAAGGTGTGCCGATGGCCCGCATCAAGGCCTGGCGAAACCTGCGGCAGGGCATCACGGCGCTGCTGAGTGGTCCGCCGAACACCATGCTGGAGCGTGACCGACAAGTGGCGTCGCAGTTCCGAGAGATCGATGCACTGAACAGCGCCATCGCCCTGCAAGTTCAGCAAACTATTGCCGCGCACAACCGCCAGTTGCTGGACGAGCTGGAGACGCGGCGCCGGCAGTTGGCGCAGCAGGTGGGGGCTGCCATCGCGCTGGCCGTGTTGCTGGCGCTGGTGTTCGGCATCGGGCTGACCCGGCCGCTAAAGCGGCTGGAGCAAGCCATCGTCGGCCTGGGTGAAAACCGCCTGAACGACAGCATCAGCATCGACGGCCCGGCCGACCTGCAGCGGGTCGGGCAGCGGCTGGAGTGGCTGCGCCTGCGGCTGGTGGAGCTGGATGCCGACAAGGCGCGCTTTTTGCGCCATGTGTCGCATGAGCTGAAGACACCGCTGGCCTCGCTGCGCGAAGGCGTGTCGCTGCTGGAAGACGGCGTGGCCGGCCAGCTCAGCGATGACCAGCGCGAAGTTGCCAAGATCCTGCGCCACAACACCGGCTTGCTGCAAAGTCAGATCGAAGACCTGCTGCGCTTCAATGCCGCCGCGTTTGAAGCGCGCCAACTGCAGCGCGAAAAAACCGAGCTGCGGGAGCTGATCGATGAGCAGATCGAGGCGCAGCAACTGCAGTGGCGCGCCCGTGACTTGCAAGTGCAAGTTCAGGTGCAGGAGGGCATGGAGGCCGCAGCGCTACAGATCGAGGTGGACCGTGACAAGCTGGGCATCGTCATCGCCAATCTGCTCTCCAACGCGATCCGCTTCTCGCCCGAGCGGAGCAAAATTTGCATCCGCCTGAGTCGGCTGGCCGATGTGCTGCGCATCGACCTGCAAGACGAGGGCCCCGGCATCGCGGCCGCTGACCAGGCGCGCGTGTTCGAGCCCTTTTACCGGGGCTCGCGGCAGCCGCTGCAGGGTTTGCGGGGCAGTGGCATCGGCCTGTCCATCGTCCACGAATACATGGCGGCCCATGGTGGCAGCGTGCAATTACTGCCGGATGGCCCCGGTGCCCATTTCAGAATCGAACTCCCCCATGCTTTCACTTCTTAAAACCGCGCTGACGGCTCGACCGTCCTTGCTGCGTCGTGCCGGGCTCGCTGGCCTGCTGCTCGGCCTGTGCGCCGGCTGCAGCGTGACCGCACCCTTTGTTGCCGAGCCGCCAGCAAGCTTGCAGAGACCTGCGCGGCTACCCGTTCCTGTCCCTGCTCCTGCGGCCGCTGCGGCAGCGGCTGTGACGGCCGTGCTGACCTATGCCGACCAGGTGCGCGGCTTGCAGGGCCCCGAGTTGCTGCAGGAAATTGCCGGTCTCGGCGAGCCCGCCGCAGCGGCAGATCAAGTGCGGCTGGCCATCGCGTTGAGCCAGACGCACCAGCTCTACGACCTGGTCAACGCGCAGCAGCGGCTGCAGCGCGTGCTGAGCAGCGACAGCGAGGACGCTCGGCCGCTGCAGACGCTGGCCCGCTTGCTGGCGGCGCGCTATGTCGAGCAGCGGCGGGTGGAGGACCTGCTCGACCGGCAGAACCAGCAGTTGCGGGAGCTGCAGCGCCGGTTTGAACAAACGCGCGACCAGCTCGAAGCGCTGAAGGCGATCGAACGCAGCTTGAACAACCGGCCGGCCGATGCGCCAGCGCTGTCCACACCGGCTCGCCGGGCTCGGAACTCCGGTTTATGAGTGCTCATTTGCTGCTGGTCGACGACGACGCCGACATGCTGCGCCTGCTGACAATGCGGCTGACGGCGGCCGGCTACCGCGTCAGCAGCGCCAATTCGGCCGAGTCAGCGCTGAACCAACTGGCGGTCGAGCGGCCTGCGCTGGTGCTCAGCGATGTGCGCTTGCCCGGCATGGACGGCTTGGGCCTGTTCGATGAAATCCGCGCTCGCCATCCATCGCTGCCGGTCATCTTGCTGACCGCCCACGGCACCATCCCCGACGCGGTGGAGGCGACCGAGCGCGGTGTCTTCACCTATCTGACCAAGCCGTTCGACGGCAAGAGCCTGCTGGAGAAAATCGCCCAGGCGCTGGCGCTGAGTGCGCCGCCGCCGCTGACGTCGACCGGGCCGACGGGGCTGCAAGGGCAGGACGCCGCTTGGCAGGCCGGCATCATCAGCCGCTCCAGCCGCATGGCCGAACTATTGGCCGAGGCGCGCATGCTGGCCCAGACGGACGCCAGCGTGCTGCTGCGCGGCGACAGCGGCACCGGCAAGGAGCTGCTGGCGCGCGCCATCCACCTGGCCAGCCCGCGTGCGGCCAAGCCCTTCATCGCCGTCAACTGCGGCGCCATCCCCGAGGCGCTGCTGGAATCGGAGCTGTTCGGCCACATGAAGGGCGCGTTCACCGACGCGTCGGCCAACCACAAAGGCCTGTTCCAGGCGGCCGAGGGCGGCACCTTGCTGCTGGACGAGATCGGCGACATGCCGCTGGCGCTGCAGGTCAAGCTGCTGCGGGTGTTGCAGGAGCGGGTGCTGCGCCCGCTCGGGTCCAGCCAGAGCATCGCCGTCGATGTGCGCATCATCTCGGCCACCCACCGCGATCTCGATGTGGCGATGGCCGAGGGGCAGTTCCGCACCGACCTGTATTACCGCCTCAACGTCGTCACGCTGACACTGCCGCCGCTGGCCGAGCGGCGCGAGGACATTGCGCTGCTGGCCAATCATTTCCTGCTCAAGCTGGCCGACAAATACGGCAAGCGCCTGAGCGGCTTTGCGCCCGAAGCGCTGAAGGTACTGAGCACGGCGGCTTGGCCGGGCAATGTGCGTCAGCTCTACAACGTCGTCGAGCAGGCCTGCGCGCTGGCCGGCACGCCCTTGATCCCGCTGGCGCTGATCCAGCGTGCGCTGCGCTCGCCGACCGTGCAGGTGCTCACTTTGGCGGAAGCGCGCCAGCGTTTCGAGCGCGACTATCTGGTCGGTCTGCTCAAGTTGACCGACGGCGTCGTGGCCGACGCGGCCCGGCTGGCCGATCGCAACCGCACCGAGTTCTACCGCTTGATGCAAAAGCATGAGCTGGTGCCGGGCCACTTTCAAGCCGATGTCGCCGACCAGCGACAGGGCCAAGTCCCTGATTCCAAACAGTAATTGCCTGAGCCGCTGAGGGCTTGTCGCTGGCAGGCGACAAAAACAGCGGGTTTTCGGCGCTTCGGTGCCGGTTTGCCCGGTGCCGGCCCGCTGCCGCTGCAAATTTTCATCGCAAGGCCTTGATTCGTTGAGTGTTTTCAGGACTGGCACGGGGTTTGCCCTAGTCAGTGCATGAAGCCTTATTCAACTGCACTGAAGCGACCCTCCTGGCCCGTTCGCCGCCTGCTGGCGACGTTGGCGCTGGTCACGCTGCTGGCGGCCCTGTCAGCGGCCCAAGCTCAGGCATGGAGCCTTGATGACGTGGCACGGCTGGCCCAACAGCAAGCCCAGTCCCCATATCGCCCACCGGCCCCGGCCGCGCCGCCCGAACTGGCCGCGCTGGACTACGACGCTTTGCGCGACATCCGTTTCAAGGAAGACCAGACCTTGTGGCGCAGCGACGCGCTGCCTTACGAGCTGAAGTTCTTTCACGTCGGCCGGCAAAGCGATTCGGTCCGCGTCAACGAGGTGTCGCCACAGGGCGTCAAGCGCCTGCCTTATCGCCCGGAGCAATTCACTTTCGGAAGTAATCGGCTGAATCCGCAGGCTTGGGGTGATCTGGGCTACGCCGGGTTTCGCGTCCACAGCCCGCTGAACTCGACCACCTACAAGGACGAGCTGATCACCTTTCAGGGCGCCAGCTACTTTCGCGCCCTCGGTGCTGGGCAGCGCTACGGCCTGTCGGCCCGCGGGCTGGCGGTAGACGTGACCGGTGGGGGGCCAGAGGAATTCCCGCGCTTCACCGAGTTCTGGATTGAAAAGCCCAGCATCCAAAGCGGCCCAAACGTGCCGCTCACCGTCTACGCGCTGCTCGACTCCCCGCGCATGACCGGCGCCTATCGCTTCGATATCCGGCCCGGCGAGCAGACCGTGACCGAAGTGCATGCCCGCATCTTCATGCGGGCCGGCGCCGGGCCGCGGGTGGCGACGCTGGGCCTGGCACCCCTGACCAGCATGTTCTTGTTCGGCGAGAACCAGCCCCAGGTCGGCGATTTCCGGCCCGAGGTGCATGACTCGGACGGCCTGATGGTGGCCAGCAGCGACGGCGAGTGGCTGTGGCGTCCGCTGCAAAACCCCACCGCGCCGCTGGCCACCTCGTTTGCGCTGAAGGGCCTGAAAGGCTTTGGCCTGATGCAGCGCGACCGCGCCTTCGGCAGCTACGAGGACACCGAGGCGCGCTACGAACTGCGCCCCAGCGCCTGGGTGACACCGATCGGCGATTGGGGTCCGGGCCGGGTCGAGTTGCTGCAACTGCCGACGCCGGACGAAACCCACGACAACGTGGTCGCCTATTGGGTACCCGACAAGATTCCTCAAGCGGGCCAATCGCTGGATTTTGCCTACCGGCTGGCTTGGCAGGGCAAGACCCAGCAGCAGCCCCCGAATGGCTGGGTCACGCAGTCACGCCGTGGCACCGGCTACAGCAAGCTCAGCGCCCAAGAACGGGCTCAGACGATCCAGTACGCCGTCGACTTTGCCGGCCCGGCGCTGGATTCCCTGGACCCCGCCGCCCCGGTGCGCGCGGTGGTCAGCAGCGATGCCAATGGCCGCGTGCTGGAAAGCCAGGCCTGGCGCAACCCGGCCACCGGCGGCTGGCGCATGAGCTTGCGTGTGCAACGCCTTGACCCGCTCAAGCCGGTCGAGCTGCGCGCCTTTCTTCAACATCTGGACAACACAGTGAGCGAAACATGGACAACCATCGTCAACCCCTGAGCCTTGCAACTTCTGCTGCGCCCGTTGTCAGTGCGATGCCGCTGGTGTCAAGCCGCAGCCCACTGCGTGAACAGCGCCACCCGAATTCGGTGACCACGCCGCCAATCAATCGCGGCTCCATGCCGGCGCGGCCCTGGCGCGGTTTCTGGAACAGCGTCGGCACCGCCTTGCTGCTGCCGCTGACCGCCCGGCGCAGCGCGGCTGAAGCTCCTGTGTGCACCGAGTCAGCGGCCGAGCCTGCCGCTTGGCAAGAGCCGTGGCATGAGGCTTGGCAAGCGCCCTGGCAAGTGGCAGCCAAGCGCCGACGCGCGCTGCTGGTGGCGCTGACGCTGTTCAGCACCGCCGTGGCGACTGCGCTGTTTGCCGACTTGCAACCGGACTACGACAACCTGCTGCTTGAATACGGCCAGATCGCGCTGTTTGCCCTGCTGTCCGCCTGGATCGTGACCGGCTTCATGACGGCGATGATGGGTTTTTACGTCTCCATCCGGGGCGACAAACAGGCGCTGTCGGTGCGCAGCGTCGAGCATCTGACATTGGATATCCGCGCCCGCACGGCCATCATCATGCCGATCTGCAACGAGGACGTGCGCACCGTGTTTGCCGGCCTGCGTGCCACTTGTGAATCGGTCCACGCGACCGGGCAGGCGGCGGCGTTTGATGTGTTCGTGTTGTCGGACACGCAGGACCCGGCTCTGCAACAGGCCGAACGCCTGGCCTGGGAACAGCTGCGCATGCAATTGGCGACGCCGGCCGGGTCAGCGCCTGTCGAGGTCTATTACCGCCTGCGTCAGCGCCACAGCCACCGCAAGGCCGGCAATGTGGCGGACTTTTGCCGCCGCTGGGGCCATGACTACCGCTATATGGTGGTGCTCGATGCCGACAGCGTGATGAGCGGCGATTGCCTGGTCAATATGGTCAAGCTGATGCAAGCCAACCCGTCGGCCGGCATCATCCAGACCGCCACCCAGGCGATTGGCCACGCCACGCTGCACGCACGCGCGCAGCAGTTCGCTTCCCGCATGACGGGCCGCTTGTTCACCCTGGGCATGCAGTTCTGGCAGTTGGGTGAATCCCATTACTGGGGCCACAACGCGATTCTGCGGGTCGCACCGTTCATGGCGCATTGCGCACTGGCACCGATCAAGGGCAGCGGCGGCATGGCCGGCAGCATCCTGTCGCACGATTTTGTTGAAGCGGCCCTGATGCGCCGCGCCGGCTATCACGTCTGGTTGGTGTCTGACCTGATCGGAAGTTATGAGCAGCAACCGCCGGACTTGCTGGCTGAGCTGCAGCGCGACCGCCGCTGGTGCCAGGGCAATCTTCAGAACGCCCGCTTGTTGGCCGAGCCCGGCATTCACCCGGTGCACCGGGCCATGTTCGGCACCGGCGCGATGGCCTATTTGTCCGCACCGCTGTGGTTGTGCTTCTTGACCTTGGGCACCGCGCTGTGGTTGTCCGGCTCGCACATCGTGACCGACTGGATGCTGGTGCCTGCTGAGTTGTTGGGGCTGTGGAGCTGGACGCTGGCGATGTTGTTCTTGCCCCGCATTCTTGGCCTTGCCGCCGTGCTGATCAAGCAGGAGCAGGCCAGCTTTGGCGGCACCTTCTACCTGCTGCGCAGCGCGCTGCTGGAAACGCTGATTGCCCTGCTGCAAGCACCGATCCGGATGCTGGCGCACTCGCTGTTTGTGGTGGCCGCGCTGACCGGGCTCAAGCTGGACTGGAAGTCGCCACCGCGCGAAGCCGCCGCCGTGCCTTGGCGCGACGCCTTGCAACGCTTCGCCCCGATGAGCGCTGTCATCGCCGTGCTGGCGCTGGCCATTGCCTTCATCGACGTACGGGCGCTGGTCTGGTTGCTGCCGGTTGGCTTGCCCTTGCTGCTGGCGATCCCGATGACGGTGCTGACCAGCCGGGTCGGCGCGGGGCGCGCGATGCGGGCCAAGAGCTATTTGTTGATCCCCGAGGAAACCCACTCGCCCGCCGTGCTGCGCCGCGCTTGGCAGTTGGAGCGCCGCCGGCCAGTCAAAGTGCAGTTGCTGGCGGCTTGACGTGTGCAGCGCGGCCCAAGGCCAGCGTTGCTACTTGGCGGCCTGGGCTTCGCTGTCCAACTCGGCCATCTCGGCTTCGGTGAAGACGCGGGAGCGGGTGTGGAAGGCTTTGCCTTCTGGGCCTTCCAGCGAGAAAGTGCCGCCCTGGCCGTCGATCACATCGATGATCAGCTGGGTGTGGCGCCAGTATTCGTATTGCGCCTTGCCGATGTAGAACTCGCAGCCGCCGATATTGCCCAAAAAGACATCGCCTGCGCCCATCGTAATTTCGCCGGGCAAGTAGCAGTTGGCCGCGCTGTTGTCGCAACAGCCGCCGGACTGGTGGAACATCAGCGTGCCGTGCTTTTGCTTGAGGAACTCGACCAGCTCAAGCGCTGCGGGCGTGGCAATGACTTTTTCAACCATCGTGGTCTCCGGGTGAGGGCGCTTGCACGCCCACAAACAGGCATCCCGGCGAGCTAAAAGGCCAGCCGGGATGCGAACTTAGTTCAAGAAGCTTGGCATTTCAAGTCGCAAAACTCTGATGCACTAGAGGGTGAGAACTTTTGTAGCGAGCGGCTGTCAGGCTAGGCGGGCGGAGCGCAGGGACCGGAACGTACTTCCTGTACGTGAGGATCACGAGCATTCGACCAACGACGCATGGCGGCCGCGCAGTAAAAAGTTTTCGCCCTCTTAAAAGAAGCCCAGCTTGTTTTCGCTGTAGCTGACGAGCAAGTTCTTGGTCTGCTGATAGTGGTTGAGCATCATCTTGTGGTTTTCACGGCCGACGCCGGATTCCTTGTAGCCGCCGAAGGCTGCGTGCGCCGGGTAGGCGTGGTAGCAGTTGGTCCAGACGCGGCCGGCCTTGATGGCGCGACCCATGCGGTAGCCCACATTGCCGTTGCGGCTCCAGACGCCAGCGCCCAGGCCATACAGCGTGTCGTTGGCAATCGCCAGCGCGTCGGCTTCGTCCTTGAAGGTGGTCACGGCCAGCACCGGGCCAAAGATTTCTTCCTGGAAAATGCGCATCTTGTTGTGGCCCTTGAACAGCGTGGGCTGGACGTAGTAGCCGCCTTCCAGATCGCCACCCAGATGGGCTTGTCCGCCGCCGATCAGCACTTCGGCGCCTTCCTGGCGACCCAGGTCGAGGTAGGACATGATCTTGGTCATCTGCTCTTTTGAAGCCTGCGCGCCCATCATCGTGTCGGTGTCGAGCGGGTTCCCATGCTTGATCGCCTTGATGCGGGCCAAGCAGCGTTCCATGAACTTGTCATAGATCGACTCTTGGATCAGCGCGCGCGACGGGCAGGTGCACACCTCGCCCTGGTTGAAGGCAAACAGTACCAAGCCTTCGATGGCCTTGTCCAAGAAGGCGTCGTCCTTGTCCATGATGTCGGCAAAGAAGATGTTGGGCGACTTTCCGCCCAGCTCCAGCGTGGCCGGGATCAGGTTGTTGGCAGCGGCTTGCGCAATCACGCGGCCGGTGCTGGTCGAGCCGGTGAAGGCAATCTTGGCAATGCGCTTGCTGGTGGCCAGCGGCATGCCGGCTTCGCGGCCGTAGCCGTTGACGATGTTGAGCACGCCCGGTGGCAGCAAGTCGTTGATCAACTCGGCCAAGATCAGGATGCTGATCGGGGTCGATTCGGCGGGCTTGAGAACCACGCAATTGCCGGCGGCGATGGCGGGTGCCAGCTTCCAGGCGGCCATCAAAATCGGGAAGTTCCAAGGAATGATCTGGCCGACCACGCCCAGCGGCTCCTGGAAGTGATAGGCGACGGTGTCGCCGTCGAGGTCAGACAAGCCGCCTTCTTGGGCGCGGATGCAGCCAGCGAAGTAGCGGAAGTGATCAACGGTCAACGGAATGTCGGCGTTCAGGGTTTCGCGGATCGCCTTGCCGTTGTCCACGGTCTCGGCATAGGCCAGCAGTTCGAGGTTGGCTTCGATCCGGTCGGCAATTTTCAGCAGCGTGTTGGAGCGCTCGGTCGGGGTGGTTTTGCCCCAGGCGTCAGCGGCGGCGTGGGCGGCGTCAAGCGCCAGCTCAATGTCTTCGGCGCTGGAGCGGGCGGCGGTGGTGAAGACCTTGCCGGTGATGGGCGTGATCACATCAAAGTACTGACCCTTGACCGGGGGCACAAACTTGCCACCGATGAAGTTGTCGTAGGCGGGCTTGAAAGCGACCTTGGCGCCTTCGGTATTGGGGTTGGCGTAAATCATGGGTGTGTCTCCGGCGGGTTGTGGGTGCGAGGCGGGCGGCGCGCCCCGGCGACTTGATCAGGTCGCCGGAGGCTTTGCTTTGCCACCACCCATATTCGCAAACCTTGTGCCAAGCCGTTGACCATGGTTTTAATCACCACTTGGAGCACCCAAGTCGCAAAAAGGCTAGCCCTCCTTAGGTTTTCCTAGCAAAAACCCGAGGTTTTGCTGTGCTGTGCAGCAGCGTTGTTCCGAACTGGTACAGCGCGGCTGAACAGCTCACAGGAGCACGTTCAGCCCAGCAAGCCTTCTGCCTTCATGGCGGCTTGCACCGCCGGGCGGGCCGCCACGCGGGCGCGCAGGGCGACCAGATGGGCCAAGCCCGACACATCGACACCGACGTACTGACCCCAGTTCGTGACGGTGAACAAATAGGCATCGGCGACGCTGAATTGCTCGCCCAGCAGGAATTGCTTGCCTGCCAGCTGCGCGTTCACCCAAGCCAGGCGCTCGCCCAATTTGGCGCGCGACTGCGTCCGGGCTTCATCCGGCGTGGCCGGGTTGAACAAGGGCGAGAAGCCCTTGTGCAGTTCGCTGGTGATGAAGTTCAGCCACTCCTGCAGGCGGTAGCGCTGCCAGCTGCCGTTGGCTGGGGCCAGCTGCTTGTCAGGGGCCTGGTCGGCGATGTATTGGACGATGGCCGGGCCTTCGGTCAGGCGCTCACCGTTGTCCAACTCCAGCACCGGCACGGAACCCTTCGAGTTGATCGTCAGGAAATCGGTGCCGTCGGCCAACTGCTTGGTCTTGGTGCTGGCCAACACCAGCTCGAACGGCAGACCCGCTTCGCGCAGCGCGATGTGCGGTGACAGGGAGCAAGCGCCAGGGCTGTAATAAAGCTTCATCAGAAAGTCTCGACAGGGTTGAAGGAGTAGGCACGATACGCCAGGATCCTGGCGCTTTACCGCCTTGGCCGGCCGGTTTGGTCTGAGCTTGTCGACGACCCCAATCCTCCTGTGCGGTAGGCAGACCAGCGTTTGACGCTCTATTAACGAGTAATTCGCGGGCTATGTTACGGTCAAGAGCCATCCCTAGAATCACAGTCGGTGATCTCTAAGGGTATGTTTTTATTGACAAATACTCGAAAGGTATAGATGACGATCAAGAGTCAGCGGGACTTCTGGTCAGGGATCATGTTCCTGATCGTGGGGCTAGCCTTTGCATGGGGCTCCACCGAATACAGCTTTGGCTCCTCGGCCCGACCGGGTCCGGCCTATTTCCCCTTTGGCCTCGGCGTGCTGCTGGCCATCCTGGGTTGTGCAGTCTTGTTCAAGGCGCTGAGCTTGAAAGTGGAAGGCGGCGACCCGATCGGTGCGATCGCCTGGAAGCCCTTGCTGGTCATCGTCGGGGCCATTGTGATGTTTGGTTTCACGCTGCCGCGTCTGGGCTTGGCCATCAGTTTGCCGCTGCTCGTCACGCTGGCTGCCATGGCCGGCGATGAGTTCCGTTGGCGCGATGCCTTGCTCAACGCGGTCATCTTGACCGTCGGCAGTTGGGCAATTTTCGTTTGGGGCCTGGCGCTGGTCATTCCAGTCTGGCCTCCTATCTTTGGTTTCTGAGGACCAGCACCGATGGACTTTTTGAACAATCTGGCTCTCGGGTTCAGCGTCGCCTTCACGCTGCAAAACCTGCTCTACGCTTTTGGCGGTGCCGTGCTGGGCACCTTGATCGGTGTGCTGCCCGGCTTGGGGGCCGTGGCCACCATCGCCATGCTGCTGCCTTCCATTTACGCGCTGGACGCCACACCGGCGCTGATCATGCTGGCCGGCATTTATTACGGTTCGCAGTACGGCGGCTCGACCACCGCCATTCTGATCAATGTGCCCGGCGAGTCGAGCTCGGTCGTCACGGCCATCGACGGCTACCAGATGGCCCGCCAAGGCCGTGCGGGCCCGGCCCTGGCCGCCGCCGGTTTGGGCTCCTTCTTTGCCGGCTGCGTGGCCACCGTGGTGATCGCCGCGTTTGCGCCACCGCTGACCGAGCTGGCCTTCAAGTTTGGCCCGGCCGAGTACTTTTCGCTGATGGTGCTGGGCCTGATCGGTGCGGTGGTGCTGGCCTCGGGCTCGCTGCTGAAAGCGATCGCGATGATCTTGATGGGCTTGTTGATGGGGCAGATCAACACCGATGTGATCTCGGGCACGCCGCGCTACTCGTTCGACATCCCGGAGTTGACCGACGGCATCAACTTTGTCGTCATCGCCATGGGCGTGTTCGGCTTCGGCGAAATCATCTCGAACCTGGGCCGGCCGGCCGAGCAACGCGAGGTCTTCACCAAGGACGTGAAGGGCTTGTGGCCGACCAAGGAGGACTTCAAGGAGGCTTGGCCTTCCGTCGTCCGTGGCACGGTATTGGGCTCGGTGCTGGGTGTGCTGCCGGGCGGCGGTGCCTTGTTGTCCTCTTTTGCGGCCTACACGCTGGAGAAAAAGATCGTCAAGAACCCCCGCGTGCCCTTCGGCAAGGGTGCAATCCAGGGCGTGGCAGGGCCGGAAGCAGCCAACAATGCCGGCGCTCAAACCAGCTTCATCCCGATGCTGACGCTGGGCATTCCGCCGAATGCGGTGATGGCGCTGATGGTGGGCGCGATGACGATCAAGGGCATACAGCCCGGCCCGCAGGTGATGACCAGCAACCCCGAGCTGTTCTGGGGCCTGATCGCCTCGATGTGGATCGGCAACCTGATGCTGATCATCCTGAACCTGCCGCTGATCGGCATCTGGATCAAGCTGCTGACCGTGCCCTATCGTTTCCTGTTCCCGGCCATCATGACGTTTTGTTGCATCGGCACGTACACGCTGAACAACAACAACTTCGACGTCTACATGAGCGCCCTGTTCGCGGCGATCGGCTACTTGTTCTACAAGCTCGGCTGTGAGCCTGCGCCGCTGCTGCTCGGCTTCATCCTCGGCCCGATGATGGAAGAGAACCTGCGCCGCGCCCTGTTGCTGTCGCGCGGCGACTGGGCCACCTTCGCGACCCGGCCGCTGTCGGCCGGCCTGTTGATCGCCGCCATGCTGATGATCGTCGTCGTCATGCTGCCGTCGATCAGGAGTAAACGGGAAGAGGCGTTCAAAGAGGATTGACGCTGCTGACGCCTCATCGTCCCCGCTGAGCCCGTTCAGCGACCGGCCCGCCTGGAGACCTTCCAGACGGGCCGTTTTTTCTGGCTAGCCTCGAACAATGGGGTCAGAGTCAATTGATTTGTGTAGAGCGCTCTTTGGTCGGCAGCGCTGAAAGTGCCAAGTCGTTGCTCAACGGCACAAGGCAGCTCTGAATTACCGCGACGTTGGAGGAAAGCTACGGCTGTCGACGCGGGCGAACGTAGTAGTTATCGAACTCCGCTTGTTCGACCCTTTGAAAACCGTGCCGGACATAGAAGTCATTGGATCTGCTGCCCCGCAGCGCGCCGACCCGAACTGGCAAGGCCCGGGCATCAGCAGCCTCGAACACCTGTGCCAACACCGCCGCGCCGATACCTTGGCCCTGGGCATGCGGGTGAATGTAGAGATGATCAAGCAGCAGGCCGTCGGCATCAGGCTTGACCACCACAAAGCCCACTCGCCGCCCGTCCACCTCGATGTGTCGCGTGTGCAGGGCTTCATATCCTGAGCGAAACCGCTCCCTGGCCCGCACCGGATCGAACCGCCCCGCACGTTCCAGACTCTCCCGCATCGCCTCGATGCGCAGCGCGAGCAGCGCCTCAAAGTCGTCGGGCTGCGCTGGGGCAAAAGTGACGGGTTGACAGCGGCGAGAGTTTGGCGGCAAGGACATGGCTGAAAAACAGGATCAGTGGCGCGTGAGCACCGCGTGATTTTCACAAATCAAATGAACCTGACCCCATTTTTTCAAGCCTTGTTCAGCCTCGGGCTTTACAAGCTGGGCCAGATTTCGGGCTGCACATTGAAGCGGGGATACCAGTCGGAGGGCAGGGTGCCGGCCCAGACCCGGTTGTGGTGGGGCAGCAGGCGCTTTTTCCCGAAGGTCATGCGGGCATCGGCCAGCGACAGCAGGCTGTTGGCGCTCCAGTCGGTGCCGGGCGGGCTGGCAGCGGCACCGAGAGTGACGGTCAGCGCCGCCGGGTCGGCCGGCGACGCAAACTCCGCTTCGATCGCGCCGCGCAGCGTCTCAGCGGTGGCGACAGCCGCTCCCAAATCGGTAGTCGGCAGCAGCATCACGAATTCATCGCCGCCCAGATGGGCCAAGCTGGCACCGGCCGGCAGGTGCTCGTTCAGCAATTTGGCCGTGCGCATCAGCGCCGCCTGGGCTTGCGCTTGGCCTTGCTCATCCAGATAGGTCTTGAAGTGGTCGAGATCCAGGGTCAGCACCGCCAACGGTTGGCCAGCGGCACGCGCGCTGGCGGCCGTCTGCTCCATCAGGGCCTGCAAGGCCTGGCGATCCAGCAAGCCGTTCAATTCCAGTTTGTCGGCAATCAGATTTGGCATTTAGCACTCCAGTCAGGGACAGAGCCCCATCGTATGCACGCCAGCCGACTTTGCCACCCCTCCAAATCCCGAGGTTTTGGTGCGATGAGCGGAGCGTAATGCCAGGTCTGCGGCGTCAGGTGCTTCGGGAGTGGCCTGCTCACGCCGCCTCGGTCAGCTGATCGCTCAGCGCGTAGGCCGTAAGCCGGCGGCAGGCGCGCTTGTCAGCAGGTGGGCAGAGCGGTCGAGAGTGTCTGTTTACAAAATCAAATGACTCTGACCCCATTGTTTTCTTTTCCAACCGCCACGAGCAACACCTTGAAACTGCAGCAGCTTGCGATTTCGCATCGGGTGGGCGATTCATTGGGGCGATAGTTGAAAGCTTGGATATTCAAGGAGTTGCGATTGAAGACAAAAAATAAATTGAGTATTTTGTCGCGCGCAAGTCGAGTTGATCTGGTGTCGGAGCCCTACCCCCATCTGGTTATCAAAAACGCGCTGGACCCAGAAATCTATGCTTCACTGGATGCTCAATTTCCAGCCGCCGATGTGATTCTCAACGGCCGCGCGGTCAAGGACACTTGGTTTGATTACCCCGCATGCAAGGTTGTCGAGGACGATAGAGTTTCACCGCTTTGGCGGGAATTCTTCAAATATCACACTTCGAAGGAATTTTTCACCGAACTGGTGGCGTTGGCTGGCGATGAAATCCGGGCACTGCGCCCCGATATCGAGAGCCGCGTAGGGCGATCGCTTGATGATTTTGTCGTTGGCATGCGGCCGGGCGGGCGAGGTGATCCGTTGGCAGCCGGCGCAGATGTCTCATCCGAATGCCAGTTTTATTTGAATTACACAAAGCAACCTCGAGTGGTTCGGGGGCCGCATGTCGACCGACCCTCAGAACTATTTGCCGCTTTGCTGTATTTCCGCAGGGAAGACGATAGCTCTACCGGCGCTGATTTGGCAGTTTGTGCCGCCAACGGAGACATTTATCCCGACGCCCATACGGTGAAGATTTCAAAATTGCCCGCTGAGATCGGCGATGAGATGGTCAGGACGGTAGACACCGTTCGCTACGATGCGAATACCTTGGTTTTATTTCTCAACTCATCAAAGTCGATTCATGCGGTGACGCCACGCTCGCCAACCGATGTGCCGCGTCGGCATATCAACTTTTGTTGTGATATACGCTTTGATCTTTTTGAAATTAAGTTGCCCATGCGATTGGCTGCAAAGAAGAAACTTGAAAGCCTTCCGTTGGGATGGCGCTTTGCGAAGTACCTCTGAAAATTTCAGACAGTTTCAGTGATTGAAGTGACGACGTAAATATTACTTCGGTACTTCGTAGCGTCTGAAAATGCTGCGGACGTGCTGTTTGGAGCATGGCGGTTTCACGCCCCCAAGTTATAAAAGCAACGAATGCTTAGCAGGTAAATGATCATCAGTCATGCCGAAATTAGAATATCTTGGAAAGGCTCAGAAAAACCAACTCCTGTGAATATATATTTTCAAGAAGGCCATTTAAATAAATAAAAATTGCGAAGGCATATTAGTTCTTCGTGAGGTCAGTGATGACTTGGGTTGAAATCTGCTGCGCGGCGCTCGTCAAACTTGTGTCGAGAAACTCGCTCTGCTGATCCAACCAAACCGCCAGGCTGCTGACCGGGCTCCTGTATTCATACTTCTTCTGCCTCGGCTGAGTTTTTCGGTTCAAGGAGTTGTCTTGTACCGAGGCAAGAACCTGCAGGACAAAGCGAATGTGTTCATCTCGCGTGGACACGACCTGCAGTTCCTGAATTTCAATAGCCACATGAATTTTTGAAAATTCTCGATCCAGTATCCAATGGCTGCGCGCCTTGTCTTCAATACTTTGCTTAAATTCAATCAGTACAGGGTGAGTCTGGGCAATGCGCACCAAGCGCTCTTTGAGCCGCCCTTCATTTTCTTTCGAAAGCATGCCAGTCGCACCAACTGCCACGCCAGCTACACCGCCAGTGACCATGCCAGCGGCCGCTCCAAGCGGAACACACAGCACGGCAAAGGGCCCGCAAGTGAGCCCCCACAATCCACCCGCAACACCGCCTGCACCAACTCCTGTAGACAGTCCATCGCTGACTGCGGTGTTCCGAACATTTATGGCGAGCGGATAATTCGCTGCCGCGCCTACCGTGATGGAAACAGTTTCACCGTCAGGAATTGTCCCGAGCGATGGTGCCGATGCGCAGCCGTGAAGGAATATGCAAAAGGCAAGATTATATATAATGCGTGTGGACATTTTAATTATATTCTTGTTGGCTTTGTCGTGGATTTCGGAATGGCCTGGTATCTATTTTAATTGGGGTTTATTTCGCAGACCTTTAATGTTCATTAAAAGGTTTGGTGAATAGCGCCTGTTCAGTGACTGTTCACCGCCTGTTCAGCGCAGTGTCAATCGGACAGGTCGTGTGAGGCAATGAATCAATTGGCTTGGACTGAAACGCCAGTGGGTCTTGGCAGGATGCTGGGCAGTGTAAGTTTTGGTGCTTGATTCCAGTATCGGGAATCACCCGGGCGCTTGCCTTGCACCCTGCGGGCTAGCGGGGCATTCAGGTGTCCCGCCGATCTCGCCAGTTCGGGGTGAACATACTTGTCAATTCTCGACGGGTTAACATTTGCTTCCTCCTCCATGATCAAACCCCCTTCACACCACCGCGCGGGTGGCTTTCAGAACAATTACCAGGACTTTGAGCCGAAGTCGTTGGCGGAGGTGTTGCGGTGGCGCTGGACGGCGGCGCGTGAGGGGCGACCGAGGCCACCGCTGGCGGCGATTCCGGTGCTGCCGCCGGAGCTGGATTTTTTGCACGCCAATGCGCGGGCCGGTGCGGCGATGCAGCCTTGCGTGACGTGGATTGGCCACGCCACCGTGCTGGCGCAGTTGGGTGGCTTGAACGTGCTGACCGACCCGATGTTTTCGCTGCGTGCGTCGCCGCTGAGCTTTCTGGGCCCCAAGCGCGAGCAGCCGCCCGGGGTGACGATGGCGCAAATGCCGCGCATCGATCTGGTGCTGGTGTCACACAACCATTTCGACCATCTGGACGAGGCTTCGGTGCTGGCCTTGGCGGCACAGCCGGGCGGGCCGCCGCAATTCATCGTGCCCTTGGGCTTGGCCGATTGGGTGCGCAAGCGCGGCATCGGGTCCGTGGTGGAGCTGGATTGGTGGCAGGGCCACGCGGTGCAGACTCGGCAGGGTGCGGCGGAACTGGTGTTGGTGCCCGCCCAGCATTGGTCGGCTCGCGGGCTGACCGATCGGATGCGCACGCTGTGGGGCGGCTTTGCCCTGTTTGCGCCAGATTGCCATCTGTTTTTCGCCGGCGACACCGGCTACTCACGCGATTTCATCGACATGCGGGACCGCTTTGCGCATCGCCAGGGGCCGGCACATGGCGGCGGCTTTGACATCGCCCTGCTGCCGCTCGGCGCCTACGAGCCGCGCTGGTTCATGCAGGCCCAGCATGTGAACGTCGATGAAGCCATCAGGATCCACCACGATTTGGGGGCCAAGCGCTCGTTGGGCGTGCATTGGGGCACCTTTGCCTTGAGCGACGAGGCGCTGGACGAGCCACCGCGAGCGCTGACCGCCGCGCTGCAGCGGCAGGGCATGGCCGCGCAGGACTTCTGCACCATCGCCATCGGGGAAACCTTGCGGCTGCCGACCCGACTGGCAGGCGCGCGGGGTTGAGGCTGCACGCCGCCACCTCCGCCACAGCCCTTGCCGCGCTACGGGTTCTGCGCCCTTAGCGTCGCTCTGACCATGCCGAGCGAGGGTTTCAGGTCTTCCCAGGCCGCTTGGTCGAAGGCTTTGGGGCGGCGCAGCACGGACATTTTGAGCTGCTGCAGCAGCGGCCCCCGGCAGGCGAAAACGATGCCGTTGCTGCTGTCGGTGCCTCCGACCACCAGCACTTCTTCGCCGAACGTGTTGTAGAGCCGGCCGACGTGGATGTCGTAGTCACGGTGGCCGCGGTGCAGGTTGACGACGAGCAGGCCGTTCGGTTTGAGGCAGGCCAGGCAGTCGTCGTAAAAGGCTTGCGAGCACAGTGCAGGCGGCGTACCCGAGTAGTCGAAGCCATCCACCATCAAGACGTCGAGCAAATGGGGCGGGGCACGGACGAACTCGGCGCCGTCGCCGCGCAGCACCTGGAAGCGGGCGTCGTCGGCCGGCACTTCGAAGCGCTCGCGCAGCGCGATCACGTGGGGGTTGATCTCGACCACCTGGATGTGGCTGGTGGGCAAGTAGCGGTGGCAGTATTTGGCCAGCGAACCGCCGCCCAAGCCAATCATCGCCAGCTCGGCCGGCGCGCTGTTGAAGAGCAAAAAGCCCATCATCAAACCGGTGTATTCCAGGTCCAGCGCAAAGGGCCGGTCAATGTGCATGCGGCTCTGGATCTCGGACAGCGAGAAATGTAGGGCCTTGCTGTTCAGCGTCTCGTAGACAAAGGGCTTGACATGTTCATCGTCGGCAGCATTGGATTCGGGCATCGGGTGTAAAGCTCGGGTAAGGGCGTGGCGCTAAATTCGCGGGTTCGGGTGGCGAGGGATTTCCTCGGCCCCGAAGGCTGTCACCAACTGCAGAATCGGTGTTTCGACGGCGTTGATTTTATTCCGCAGCATTCACGTGACCGTTCAGCCGTGATGCCGCCTCCCACCTTCACCCCACTCAGCGAGCTTAGCGCACCATGTCAGTTCAGGATTTGTACCAAAGCAAGCGTGGCACGGCAGCCGATGCGGTGGACTTGTTGCGTGATGGCGATTTCATCATCGTCCCGACCGGCGTGGGCGAGCCGCCCGTCTTGCTGACCGAGCTGTCCGAGCAGCGCCGGCGCTTTCATGACGTCAAGGTGGGGCAGATTCTGGCGGTGCGCAAGTTCGGCTATTTCGACCCCGAAACGGTGGAGCATGTGCGCCACGTGGCGTTCTTCTACGGCGCGGCCTCGCGTCCGGGCGGCATCGCCGGTTGGGTTGATTTCATCCCCAGCTATTTCTCCGAGATGCCAGCGCAGATCGCCAGCGGCCAGATGGCGGCCGATGTGGTGTTCGCGATGGCTTCGCCGATGGACCGCCACGGCTACTTCTCGCTCAGCTTGGGGGCCGACTACACGATGGCCGCCGTCGCCAAGGCGCGTGTGGTGGTGCTGGAAGTCAACCCCAACGTGCCCTATGCCAACGGCAATTGCCATGTCCACATCTCGCAAGTGACGGCGCTGGTGGAAAGCAGCGACGCGATCCTGGAAGTGGGTCTGCCCAAGATCGGCCCGGTGCAAGAGGCGATCGGCAAATATGTGGCCGACATGATCGACGACGGCTCGACGCTGCAGATCGGCTACGGCGGCATTCCGGACGCGGTGGTGATGCAGTTGACGTCCAAGCACGACCTGGGCATTCACACCGAAATGATCGGCGACGGCATCCTGACGCTGATCGAAAGCGGGGCGGTCACCAACCGCAAGAAGAACTACCTGCCGGGCAAGATGGTGGCCACGTTTGCGCTCGGTTCGCAAAAGCTCTACCGCTTGATGGACCGCAACCCGGCGCTGGAAATGCACCCGGTCGACTTCACCAATGACCCCTATCTGGCCGGCCAGAACGACAACCTGGTGGCCATCAACGCCACCTTGCAGATCGACCTGCTGGGCCAATGCGGCTCGGAAAGCCTGGCGCATTTGCCCTATTCCGGCACCGGCGGTCAGTCCGACTTTGTCCGCGCGGCGAACCGCTCGCGCGGCGGCAAGGCCTTCATCGTGCTGCCGTCCACCGCCAAGGACGACAGCATCAGCCGCATCGTGCCGGTGTTGTCCCCTGGCACTCACATGAGCACCAGCAAGAACGACGTCAACTACGTGGTGTCCGAGTTTGGTGTGGCGCAGTTGCGCGGCAAATCGGCCAAGCAGCGCGCGCGTGAACTGATCGGCATTGCCCACCCGGATTTCCGCGCCGAATTGACCTTGGCGGCCAAGCAGTTGCATTTGTTGTGATGGGGTTGAACAGGCGCTGAACCAGCGCTTGATGGGCGTTCATCACCGCTGGCTTCTCACTGATAGCCGCCCGAACTGCGGGTATAAAACTGGACGGCAAAATAGCGCCCATGTCAGAGCCCGTTGCCGCCGCCCCCAAGCCCAAGTTCAAGCCCAAGTCCATGCCCCAGAAGGCGATGGAAAAGCTGGGCCTGCTGCGCGATATTGATCTGGCCCTGCACCTGCCACTGCGCTACGAGGACGAAACCCGCATCACGCCGATCGCCGCCGCCCACGAGGGCGAGAGCGTGCAGTGCGAAGGCGAAGCGATCGAATGCCAGGTGGACAGCCGGGGCCGGCGGCAACTGCTGGTGCGTATCGAAGACAACAGCGGCGAGCTGCTGCTGCGCTTCATCCACTTTTACCCCTCGCATTTGAAGAGCATGGCGGTCGGCCAGCGCCTGCGGGTGCGGGGCGAGGTGAGGCATGGCTTTTTTGGCCGCGAGATGGTGCATCCGCAATTCAAGGCGGTGGGGGAGGGCAGCGCGCTGGCCACGGCGCTGACGCCGGTCTACCCGTCCAGCGCCAACTTGCCGCAAACCTATTTGCGCAAGGCGGTGGCGGCCGGGCTGGGGCGGGCCGATTTGCGCGAGCTGTTGCCCGCCGGCATGCTGCCGCCACAACTGCCGCCCTTGCTTGACGCACTGCTGTTCCTGCATCACCCGCCACCCCAAGCCCGGTTGATGACGCTGGAAGACCACAGCCACCCGGCCTGGCAGCGGCTCAAGTTCGAGGAATTGCTGGCTCAGCAACTGAGCCAATTGCAGGCGCAGCGCGAGCGGGCGCTGTTGAAGGCGCCGGTGCTGCGGGCCGATTCCAACAAGCCGGGCGGCGGCCTGCATGAGCAGTTGCTCGCGGCGCTGCCCTTCGGTCTGACCGGGGCGCAGCAGCGCGTCAGTGAAGAAATTGCCCAGAATCTGAACCGTCCGCAACCGATGCACCGGCTGCTGCAGGGCGATGTCGGCTCCGGCAAGACGGTGGTGGCGGCGCTGGCCGCCACCATCGCCATCGACGCCGGTTGGCAATGCGCGCTGATGGCCCCGACCGAAATTCTGGCCGAGCAGCATTTCAAGAAGCTGCTCGGCTGGCTCGCCCCGCTGGGCCTGCAAGTGGCTTGGCTGACCGGCAGCGTCAAAGGCAAAGCGCGCCAGAAGATGCTGGCCGCCGCCGCCTCCGGCGAAGCGCAATTAGTCATCGGCACCCACGCGGTGATCGAAGACAAAGTGAAATTCGCCCGCCTAGGCCTGGTCATCATCGACGAGCAGCACCGCTTTGGCGTGGCGCAGCGGCTGGCCCTGCGCAAGAAGCTGACGCCCGATGTGGAGGCCGACGCTGAGGCTGAGATAGCAGCCGAGCCGGGAGCTGTTGCCGCGCCCAATCTTCCGCAGCCGCCGGGATTGGAGCCGCATCTGCTGATGATGAGCGCCACCCCGATACCGCGCACGCTGGCGATGACCTATTTTGCCGACCTGGACGTCAGCACCATCGACGAGCTGCCGCCGGGCCGCACGCCCATCGTCACCAAGGTGTTTGCCGATGCCAAGCGCCCCAATGTGGTCGAGAAAATCCGCGACGAGGTGGCCAAGGGCGCGCAGGTCTACTGGGTCTGCCCGCTGATCGAGGAGAGCGAAACGCTGGACTTGAACAACGCCACCGAAACCCATGCCGAGCTGAGCGCGGCGCTGGACGGCTACGGTGTCGGCCTGCTGCATGGCCGCATGAGCTCGGCCGAAAAGGCGGCGGTGATGGCGCAGTTCACCGCCGGCGAGCTGAGCTTGCTGGTCGCCACCACGGTGATCGAGGTGGGTGTGGATGTGCCCAACGCCAGCCTGATGGTGATCGAACACGCCGAGCGCTTTGGCTTGTCGCAACTGCACCAGTTGCGCGGCCGCGTCGGCCGGGGCGCGGTGGCCAGCGTTTGCGTGCTGCTTTACACCGGCCCGCTGTCCGACACCGGCAAGGCGCGGCTGAAGGCGATGGCCGAAACCAATGACGGCTTCGAGATCGCCCGCCGCGACCTCGACATCCGTGGCCCCGGTGAATTCATGGGCGCCCGCCAAAGCGGTGCCGCCTTGCTGCGCTTTGCTGACCTGCAAGAAGACTCGGCCCTGCTTCAAGTCGCCCGCCGTCTGGCCCCGCAACTGCTCGACCAGCACCCGCATGCCGCCCGCCGCCAAGTGGAGCGCTGGTTGGGGTCGAAGGCGGAGTTCTTGAAGGCGTAGGGCGGGTCTCGACCCGCCCTACATGGGTTCAAACCGCCTGACTTGCCCGGCCTGCCCAAAAATAAAATGTATCTGACTCCATTGTTTTGAATTCGTAGGGCGGGTCGTGACCCGCGTCGTGCAGTCTGTGGCACCCGCGTTGTGCCAAGCCAGCTCATATCGGCACTTCACTGCTCATGCCGAAATCGCTCGCGGGTCTCGACTCGCTCTACGTCACTAGCTACGTCGCTAGAGCTGTTTTGCTTCTTACGAGCCGAACCCGTCGCCTGCGTGGCGCATCGAATGGGCGATGTAGCGGCGCAGTTGCGGCGGCTCGGTGCCGATGTGGAAAGCCAGGCGCAGCAGGCGCAACTCGTCGTCGGCGGCGGTGAAGCGCTCAAGCCGGCGTTGGTGTTCGACCCAGTTCTCGTCGACGAAATATTCGATGTAGCGGTTCGCTTGCGCGGCGTCGCGGAAAAAGCCCCAGGACAGCGCACCCTGGCGCAGCCGGGCTTGGCGGGTGCGCTGCATGACAGCGGCAAAGGCGTCGGCGCGCGTCGGGTCGATCAAATATTCCAGCGTCACCATCACCGGCCCTTCGTCCGGGCCAATCGGCACGGCCGGCTGAGGCAGGGAGCGCACCGGCGCAGGGGTGAAGTCGATTTCGGCGTCGCCCTCCAGCTTGAAGCGGCGGGTGATCGACAAGGCCAGCAGGCCGAACAGGGCCGCCCCAAGCACCGCGGTGCGAATGTCCGTCCAACTGGCGACCTGGCCCCACAACAGCGCACCGAAGGCCGAGCCGCCCATCAGCGCGGTCTGGTAGATCGACATGCCACGCGCGCGCACCCAGTTGGGCAGGGCGGTTTGCGCCGCCACGGTGAGCGAGTTGGCGACCGAAATCCAGGCCATGCCGAGGATGGTCATGGCCGGCAGCGCCACCCAGATTTCAGGCACCAGCACCACCAGCGCGCTGAAAGCCGCATGCACCACGGTGCCCCAGAGCACGAATTGGTCGCGGTTGAAGCGCGAGCGCCAGCGCGGGAAATACAGCGCCGCCACAATCGCGCCGCCGCCCAGGCAAGACATCATCACGGTGAAGGTGGCGGGCCCGCCGCCGTGCATTTGGCGCGCCACCAGCGGCAGCAGCGCCACCAGCCCCGAGGCCTGGATGAAGAACAGGAAGATGCGCAGCAGCAAGGTCTTCAAGCGCGGCGATTGCAGCGTGAACGCGATGCCGGCCCGCATCGCGCCGACAAAGCGCTCGCCCGGCAGCGGGCTGGTGGAGCGCACCGAGCGCCAGCGCAGGATCAGCACCATCGCCACGCCGGCCAGCACCGCGTTCAGCACGAACACCGCCGCCGGGCTGACCAGCGAGATCAGCGCGCCGGCCGCAATCGGGCCGATCACGCGCGACAAATTCATCGCAATGCCGTTCAGGGCCAGCGCGGCGTGCAATTCTTCGCGCGGCACGATCTGCGGCACGATGGCGGCAAACACCGGCCAGCGCATCGCCAAGCCGACGCCGTTGACAAAGGTCAGCCCGAGCAGCAGCGGCGCGGTCAACACACCCAGCAGCGACAAAGCGGCCAGCAGCAGTGCGTTGACAGAAACCCACAGCTGCGTGCCGGCAAAGTAGCGCCGCCGGTCCAGCGTGTCGGCCAGGGCACCGCTGGGAATGCCGAGCAAAAACACAGGCAAGGTCGAGGCGGTTTGCACCAGCGCCACCATCACCGGGCTGCTGGTCAACGAGGTCATCAGCCAAGCGGCCGCGACGTCGTTCATCCACATCGTCATATTGGCCGCCAACCAAGCGAGCCAGAGCCCACGGAAGACGGGGCCTTGCAGGGGAATCAGGGCGGTGGGCGTGGGCATGGTCGGGCGATGTTACCGGGCTACAGGCCACCGGCCGTCATCAGGCGGCGGCATTCACGGTGAGCCGCGTGGCCGTTTCAGGCGCTTATTTGAGCGCTTCGACTTTGGTGATCGTCACGTCCACCGTCGGCGCATCGCTGCTGTTGGTGGCCACCAGGCTG
The DNA here is from genome assembly GCA_947450745.1 of Burkholderiales bacterium. Classification (GTDB taxonomy): domain Bacteria; phylum Pseudomonadota; class Gammaproteobacteria; order Burkholderiales; family Burkholderiaceae_C; genus Paucibacter_A. The sequence continues at coordinate 23,088 of CANFYD010000001.1, read as the reverse complement.
ATCTGGTCCACCACGTCCATGCCGCTCAGGACTTTGCCGAAGACGGCATAGCCGTTTTTATCGGAAGCACCGGCATCCCCGTAATTCAAGAAGGCGTTGTCCTTGACGTTGATGAAGAACTGCGAGGTGGCCGAGTCGGTCGCGCCGGTGCGTGCCATTGCCAGCGTGCCGCGCAGGTTGCGCAGGCCGACGTTGCTTTCCAATTTGATGGCCGCAAAGCTGGGCGTTTTTTCGACCAGGCTGCTGCCGCTGCGGACAACGCCGCCGCCCTGGATCACGAAGTCCTTGATGACGCGGTGAAACAGGGTGCCGTTGTAGAAGCCGGCGTTGGTGTACTGCAAGAAGTTGGCCGTGCTGATCGGCGCGTGGGTGTTGTCCAGTCCCAGTTCGATCACACCCAGACTGGTGGTGACGGTGACCTTGTGGGTGATGGTCATCTCGACCGCCGCCACCACCGCTGGCGACGAGACGACCGGCGCGCCGGCATCGGCCGCGCTGCCGCCGCCGCAAGCCGACAACAGGGTCAACGCGCCGAAGGCTGTGGCTTGGAGCAAGAATTTCAAAGATTTCATGGCGGGTTCAGGGTGTGATTGGAGCCGGAGCGGCCAGTTCAAGATTGTCGATCAGGCGGGTGGCACCCAGCTTGGCGGCGGCCAGCGCCACCAGCGGTGTGTGCTCCAGCGGTGCTCCCAAGTCATGCTGGCGGCGCAGCACCACATAGTCGGGCTGCCAGCCCTGCGCGCGCAGCTGCGCCATTGCTTCGGCTTCGAGCGCCTGAAGGTCGCGCTCGCCGGCTTGCCAGCGGGCCAGCAACTGCCGCAGCGTCTGGCTCAGGCTCAGCGCCTCGTCTTTTTCGGCCACCGACAAATAGCTGTTGCGCGACGACAGCGCCAGGCCGACGTCGCTGCGGGTGGTTTCGCCCGCCATGATCTCGACCGGCATGGCCAACTGCCGCACCATCTGGCGCAACACCATCAATTGCTGGTAGTCCTTTTTGCCGAACAAGGCAATGCTGGGCTGGACGATGTTGAACAGCTTGGCCACGACGGTGCAGACGCCGACAAAAAAGCCGGGCCTGAAATGCCCTTCCAGAATGTCCGCCAACTCGGCCGGTGGGTGCACCTTGTAGGTCTGCGGTTCGGGGTAGAGCGTCTGTTCGTCGGGCGCAAAAACAATGTCGCAACCGGCCGCCTGGAGCAACTCGCAGTCGCGTTCCAGCGTGCGCGGATATTGATCAAAATCTTCGTGCGGCGCGAACTGCAGGCGGTTCACGAAGATGCTGGTGACGACCAGCCCCGGCGCGCTGCCGAGTGCTGCCTTGGCCTGCCGCACCAGCGCCAGATGGCCGTCGTGCAAATTGCCCATCGTGGGCACAAAGGCGCGCTGGGTGTGGCCAGCCAGAGCCTGGCGCAGGGTGGGAATGTCGTGGATGAGGTTCATGTCGCTTTTCTACTAATGGCTGCCAGCGGCAAGGCAGAGCTACTCACGATGACGCTCGGGCGGTCTGTCGCACAAAACCCGCTTGAAGTGTTGAGGACAGAGCTACTCACGGGTACGTTCGGGCGATCTGTCCCACAAGGTCAATAGCTGTGCAATGCATCATCCGGAAACGTCCCTGCCTTGACCTCGGTCACATAGCGCTGCACGGCTTCCTGGATCGAGGCCGAGCCTTGCATGAAGTTCTTGACGAAGCGCGGGCGGCGGCCGGGGGTGACGTCGAGCATGTCGTGCAGCACCAGCACCTGGCCCGAGCAGCCGACGCCGGCACCGATGCCGATGATGGGGATGCCCAGCGTTTGCGTCAGCTCGGCGGCCAGCGGGGCGGGCACCATTTCCAGCACCAGCATTTGTGCGCCGGCCTTGACCAGCTCGCGGGCTTGTTGCCTGAGCAGCGCGGCGGCGGCATCGTCGCGGCCCTGCACGCGGTAGCCGCCCAACATGGTGACGGTTTGCGGCGTCAAGCCCAGGTGGGCGCAGACGGGGATGCCGCGATCGACCAGGTAACGCACCGTGTCGGCCGTCCAGCCGCCACCTTCGAGCTTGACCATGTGGGCACCGGCCTGCACCAGTCGGGCGGCACTCGTCCAGGCGTCTTGCGGGCTGAGGTGGTAGCTGCCGAACGGCAGGTCGGCGATCAACCAGGCACTTTTGAGGCCGCGCGCGACGCAGCGGGTGTGATAAACCATCTCGTCCAGCAGCACCGGCACGGTCGAGACCTGGCCTTGCAAGACCATGCCGAGCGAGTCGCCGACCAGCAGCACGTCCACGCCTTGCTCGTCCAGCACGCTGGCAAAGGCGGCGTCGTAACAAGTCAACATGGCAATTTTGTCGCCGCTGTGGTGCATGGCCAGCAGCTTCGGCAGGCTCATCGCTTTACGCTCGGTCGTCATGATTTGTGCAGCTCCTCGGAAGTGGGTGACGGTGCAGTCGGTCACGCCGGTCAAAACATCAGGGGTCGCTGTGCCCGGCGGCAGGGCCGCTGACGGCAGTCAGGCAAAGCGGAAATTTCGTTGGCAGTGTAGCGGGGTGATCTGGTTTGTTTTGGCCGTACGCTGCAATGCCACGGACAATGCGGGCGCACCGCAGTGATCAGGACTTACGCAAAATTGTTCCAGCCAGGCTTGGCCGCTTGGCCGCTTGCACGCTGGGGCGCGGGCTCGAAGCAGACAGAGTCGACGCGGACGCGGTTTTGCGTAAGTCTTAACCTTGGAGTTTTTTGCATGACCTTGACCGAGTTGCGCTACATCGTTGCCGTGGCCCGCGAGCGCCACTTTGGCCGCGCGGCCGAAGCCTGCTTCGTGTCCCAGCCCACGCTCAGCGTGGCGATCAAAAAGCTGGAGGAAGAGCTGGACGTGAAGATCTTCGAGCGCGGCGCGTCCGAAGTGTCGGTCACCCCGCTGGGCGCTGAAATCGTGCGCCAAGCGCAATCGGTGCTGGAGCAGGCCAGCGCCATCAAGGAGATCGCCAAGCGCGGCAAAGACCCGTTGGCCGGCGCCCTGCGGCTCGGCATCATCTACACCATCGGCCCGTATTTGCTGCCCGAGCTGGTCAAGGGCGTGATCGAGGACTACCCGCAGATGCCGCTGATGCTGCAAGAGAACTTCACCGTCAAGCTGCTGGAAATGCTGCGCACCGGCGAGCTGGACTGCGCCATCATGGCCGAGCCCTTTCCCGACACCGGTCTGGCGGTGGCACCGCTGTACGACGAAGAGTTCGTCATCGCCGTGCCGGCCAACCACCCGTTTGCCGAGCGCACCGAGGTCAGCGCCGAAGAGCTGAAGAGCGAAAAAATGCTCTTGCTCGGTGCCGGCCATTGCTTCCGTGACCATGTGCTGGAGGTCTGCCCGGAGTTCGCCCGCTTCTCCAGCGACGCCGAGGGCATACGCAAGAGCTTCGAAGGTTCTTCGCTGGAGACGATCAAGCACATGGTGGCGTCCGGCATGGGCGTGACCGTGGTGCCGGCGCTCAGCGTGCCCAAGGAAGTGCAGGCACATCTGCGCTTTATTCCCTTCGCCGCGCCGATTCCGACCCGCCGCGTCGTGCTGGCCTGGCGCCGCACCTTCACGCGCTACGAGGCGATTGCCGCGTTGCGTAATGCGGTTTATGCCTGCAAGCTGGACGGGGTCAGACGGCTGTCGTGAGTGCTCCGGCGCTGCGTGCGGTCAGCGTCGTGTGGGCGAACAGGAGTAAGGTGTAAAAGGTTGACGCGGCGTTAGGGTCGCGTTTTCAGCATTCCGTCCTTTTTTCTTTTCCCTTCCCTTCCTACCCTCAGGAGACAGAGCATGAGTACACGTGATGTAGTGGTTTTGGGCGCAGCCCGTTCGGCCATCGGCACCTTTGGCGGCGGCTTGGCCGATATCGAGCCGGCCGAGCTGGCGGGTTCGGTGATGAAAGAGGCGGTGCTGCGTTCCGGCGTCGATCCGAAGGCGATCAACTATGTGACGGTGGGCAACACCATCCCCACCGACAGCCGGTTTCCGTATGTGGCCCGCGTGGCCTCGATCCAGGCTGGTTTGCCGATGGATTCGGTGGCGATGAGCGTCAACCGCCTGTGTTCATCCGGCCTGCAAGCGATCGTCACCACCGCCCAGAACATTCTGCTGGGCGACTGTGATTACGGCGTCGGCGGCGGCGTCGAGGTGATGAGCCGCGGCGGCTATCTGTCGCCGGCGATGCGCTCCGGTGCCCGCATGGGCGACACCAAGCTGATCGACATGATGGTGGCCACCTTGACCGACCCGTTCGGCGTCGGCCACATGGGCATCACCGCTGAAAACCTGGTGACCAAATGGGGCATCACCCGCGAAGAGCAGGACGCGCTGGCCGTGGAATCACATCGCCGTGCGGCGCTGGCGATTGCCGAAGGCCGTTTCAAGTCGCAGATCGTGCCCATCGTCAAGCAGACGCGCAAAGGCGAAGTGACCTTTGACACCGACGAGCATGTGAAGGCCGGCACGACGATGGAAACGCTGGCCAAGATGAAGCCAGCGTTCAAGAAAGACGGCTCGGTCACCGCTGGCAATGCGTCCGGCATCAACGACGGTGCGGCCTTCTTCGTGTTGGCCGATGCTGCAGTGGCGGCGGCTGCCGGCCACAAGCCGATGGCGCGGCTGGTCTCGTATGCGGTGGCCGGTGTGCCCAACGAGATCATGGGCGAAGGCCCGATCCCCGCCACCAAGCTGGCGCTGAAAAAGGGCGGCCTGCGCCTGGACCAGATGGACGTGATCGAGAGCAACGAAGCGTTCGCTGCCCAAGCGATTGCCGTGTCGCGCGGCTTGGAGTTCGATCTGAGCAAGGTCAACCCGAACGGCGGCGCGATTGCCCTGGGCCACCCGATCGGTTGCTCCGGTGCCTTCCTGGCCACCAAGGCGATCTACGAGCTGCACCGCAGCGGCGGCCGTTATGCGCTGGTGACGATGTGTATCGGTGGCGGTCAAGGTATTGCCGCCGTGTTCGAACGGCTTTGAAGTGAGCGGTTGAGGGCTTGGGCGGCAAACTTGCAGCCGCTCAGGCTCCATCCGTAGGGCGGGTCGCGACCCGCGTGCGGCCGACGGAGGCACCGGTGTTGCGCCGAGCCAGCTCCTGTGGGCACGTCGCTGCCCGTGCCGAAATCGCTCGTGGGTCTCGACCCGCCCTGCGTGACGCTCACCCACGACGACGTAAGCCTGCCCGCCGTGCCACCGCAAGAATCGGGTGGTGCGGTGGGCCGGCGCTGGTAAGAATGGGTTGACTTGTCCAACGCTGTTCAACCACAGCCCGTTCCGCCATGGCCTCACTTCGCAGCACTCTCGATCCCACGCCGCCGTCGCCCTTCCTGCGTGTGCGTGCGGCGATTGAACAACTGGCAGCAGCCACCGAGCCGCTGCCACTGCAGACCTTGGCCGATGCGGCTGGGCAAAGCCTGTTTCACTTTCAGCGCAGCTTTGTCGGCCTGGCCGGCGTGACACCCAAGGAGTTCGCTCAGGCCTTGTCGTTGGCGCGTGCCAAGCAAAGCCTAGCGCAGGCCGATTCGGTGTTGGAGGCAGCGTTTGCGGCCGGCTTGTCCGGCCCGTCGCGCTTGCATGACTTGTTTCTCAGCCTGGAGGGCATGACGCCGGGCGAGTTCAAGCAAGCCGGGCGAGGTTTGAGTCTGCAATGGACGACGGCCGACACGCTGCTGGGCCCGATCTGGCTGGCGGCCAGCGCGCGTGGTGTGCTGAAGCTGGCTTTTCTGCAAGGATCAACGCCCGCGCAACTGCTGGCCGCCGCCGCCGAGCAACTGCCCGAGGCGCATTGGACTGCGGCCCCGCAAGCGCTGCGCGGGCTGACCGACGAGTTGCAGCGCCGCTTCGCCGGCCTCAAGCCGCAAGCCCCGATCAGCCTGGTGATGAGTGGCACGCCGCTGCGCCTGAAGGTCTGGCAGGCGCTGCTGGCGATACCGGAAGGGCAGTTGCGGTCCTATTCGCAATTGGCTCGGCTGGCCGGTGCGCCACAGGCGGTGCGGGCGGTGGCCAGTTGCGTGGCGGCCAACCCGATTGCTTATCTGATCCCCTGCCACCGGGTGATCCGGGCGAACGCCGAGTTCGGCGAATATCGCTGGGGGCCGGCGACGAAGCGCGCGTTGATCGGGCTCGAGTTGGCCAGAAACGATGGTGAAGTTAGTACCAGCTTGCCTGTATCGTCAGCATTGGCGGTCCAAGCTGGCTGACGAAGCTTTTGCCTATCATCAAGTTAAAACTATTTGATTTTACAAATCAATAGATAAAAACTAAAGTTCACTTCATACCAGCTCTGCTGGACAGCTTGAGGAGAACTTCATGAACAAACCCCGTTTACAAACCCTGTTGGGCTTGGCCATCACTTTCAGCGGCGCAGCCCTGGGTGCCCACGACTTGAGTCTGTGGATGCGCTATAGCGCTCTGTGACCTTGCCCTGCACCGAACAGCACCGCCCCCTATAGTCCTGCATTCATCAAGGAGCACCTCATGGCAAAACGCATCAAGACCGACACCCTCAGCACGACGGGCCAGGCGATCAATATCGGCATTTCAGAAAAGGACCGTGCGGCCATCGCCGAAGGTCTGTCCAAGTTGCTGGCCGACACGTACACGCTCTACCTGACCACCCACAACTTCCATTGGAACGTGACCGGGCCGATGTTCAACACCCTGCACGTGATGTTCATGGGCCAATACACCGAGCTGTGGACCGCCGTGGACCCGATCGCCGAGCGGATTCGCTCGCTGGGCCATGTGGCACCCGGTTCTTACGCTCAGTTCGCCGCGCTCAGCTCCCTGAAAGACGCGCCAGCCCTGCCGCCCAAAGCGCTGGACATGGTGCGCATCCTGGTCGAAGGCCATGAAGCCGTCGCCCGCACCGCGCGCAGCTTGTTCCCCGTCGTGGGCAAGGCCTCGGACGAGCCCAGCGCCGACTTGCTGACGCAGCGCTTGACGGTGCATGAGCAAACCGCCTGGATGCTGCGCAGCCTGCTGGCAGAGTAAATCGATGTGGCGCACGGCTGGCCGCAGCGTAGCCCTGGTGTCAGAATGAACCATGACTGCCACCACACGCATCGCCATCCTCACGTTTGACGGCTTTAACGAGCTGGACAGCTTCATCGCCCTGGGGCTGTTGAATCGGCTCAAAGCGAGCGGCTGGTCGGCCGAGCTGTGCGGGCCGGGCCACGCGGTCACCTCGATGAACGGCGTGACCGTGCAGCTGCAGCGGCCGCTGGAATGGGCCAACGAGGCCGAGGTGGTGCTGTTCGGCTCGGGCATCTACACCCGCGCCATTGCCGAGAACTCGGCCCTGCTCGACCGTTTGCAGCTGGACCCCTTGCGCCAGCTGATCGGCGCGCAATGTTCAGGCACGCTGTTGTTGGCGCGGCTCGGCTTGCTGGGCGACATGCCCGCTTGCACCGATCTGCACACCAAGCCCTGGGTGCTGGAAGCCGGTGTGAGGGTGCTGGACGAGCCGTTCCATGCGCGCGGCCCGATCGCCACCGCTGGCGGCTGCTTGTCGGCCCAATACCTGGCGGCTTGGGTGATGCTCCGCCTGGCGGGCGAGGCCGCGACCCAAGAAGCGCTGCATTACGTGGCCCCGGTCGGCGAGAAGGCGGCATACGTCGAGCGCTTGCTGGCCAAAGTGCGGCCGTTCGTTGATTTGGCTTGATCGGCAAGGCAGGAATAACCGAGCAGTGCACACCGTTGCGGCAAATGCGGAATAATTTTCCGTTGATGTACCGCATCGAAGGAGATCACATGATTCGCCGCACGACTAAGCTGTTATTTGTTGTATCCGCCCTGCTGGCCTTGAGTGCCTGCGCCAATATGGACACCGACCCACGGCTGCTTGCTGGCAGCAGCCAAAGCGCCGATGTGCTCAGCGCCTACGGCCAACCGGTGCGCAGTTGGCCCGATGCCGACGGCGGCAAGACGCTGGAATACTCCTCGCAACCGTTCGGCGAAACCTGCTACATGGTCAAGCTAGGTGCTGACGGCCGCGTCATCAGCGTCGAAAACACCTTGGCCCTGGCCCCGCGCTCGCGGGTGGTGGCGGGTTTCACCCCCGATCAGGTCAGCCGCTTGCTGGGCAAAGAGCGCAGCCGCACCTCGTTCAAACTCAGCGCCGAGGACGTGTGGGACTGGACAATCCGGCCCGACCAGACCGGTTACGGCATGCGCTTCAACGTGCATTTCAAGGACGGCCTGGTGGCGCGCACCAGCTACAGCATGGTGTTCCCGGACGACGGGCTGCTGTTCGGCCGCTGATCCGGCACGCCGCCCAGCCAGGGACCCGCTAGTTCAGGGCGCTGCCAGCTCAGCGACTGGACTTGCAGCGGCCTTGGCGGCCGTTTGAGGTTTCGGTGACGACTTGGTCTTTTGCGGCGCAGAGGGCGATTGCTCGAAGCTCGACGCGAACGGCAGCAGCATCTGCAAGCGCTGCCGCACCCGGGTCAGCCGGACATCATCCGGTTGCGCATCGTCGGTGGTGTCGTTGATGCAGAAGAAATCGAGCGCACCAAACTGAGCGCTCAGGCGCTCCAGCGGGTGGCTCGGGCCGCTCACCGTGTCGGTGTCGCCGGTGGAAATATGCAGGTGCCGGTAGTCGCGGATTTCCGCCACGCCATGCGCCAAGGCCCAGCGCAGCACAAAGTCCGAGACGATGGTCGGCTTGTCCCAGATGCGGAACACGGTGGACCGCACACGCTCGAACATCGACGGCGCTTGGCTCTCCAACTCATACAGCAGCGAGCGCAGCATCGGCCGGGGCGAATGGGCAAAGGTGCGGAAGGTGTGGCGATAGTGTGCGTTGCTTGGCCCAGCGGTCGCTGCGTCAGCCGCACCGACAACGCCGATGCCGCGCTCCGCCAGCCATTGCCCGGACATGCGGCAGGCGTTTTCCAGAGACGGTGCATCGGGCCGCAGCGGCTCGTCGCTGACCATCGGTTCATCCGACCAGGCCGCAAACACGCCGTCGCTGCTGTGTTGCCCCGCCGCAGTCCGCACACCGCCGTCGCGGAACCAATCGCTGACCTTGACCGGCGCACCGAAGAACACGTCGTCGTTGAAATAGAAATAGCGCTCCGACAGGTTCGGAATGCGGTGGATGTAGGACTCGATATTGCCCGAATCAAAGGTCGGCAAGGCCGCTGCCGGGATCAGCTCCCGGTGGTCGATGACGGTGATGCGGTCGCTGCGGCGCAGCCAGGTCGGTGCTTGCGCGTCGGTGACGATGTAGACATGGCCGTGCTCCGGGAAGAAGCGCTGCAGCGCGCGCAGGCTGTAGCGCAGCTCGTCGTTGTCCCGAAAGCGCCCCTCCACATTGCCGTAGGCCGCAATTTCGCCCCGGTTGCCCGCACTCAGGCGCTCTACTGCCTGGCGTCTTTTGACACGCCAGACGGGGTCGTTGCCGTTCACCCAGAGGTAGACGATATCGATCTTGTGTTCAGTAGGCATCAGGGTTGTGGTGCGGGCAATGGTGTTGCGGTCGAGCGGTATGGCGGTGGTTCAAGGCTGCCGCGTGGCAGTCCGGCTGAGCTGGCTTCGGTGTCGAGCCCAGCAGCGCGAGGGGCGCATTTTGCCCGCATCCGGTGTTTCATGCACGGCAGGGCTTTCAAGCTGCCCTTCGGGGTGTCATGCCAAGCTGAAGCCTTGGCGCGGGCCCTCGCGCCCGATCCGGTCGAGTCCCGCCACCACCACACCGTCCACGCCCAGCGCCGGCACTCGCAGCTGACTGCCGACCAAGTGCAGCACCCAGCGCTCACCGTAGCGCAGCCACACCGCGTGGCGCTGCGGGGCCGCCAGCTGCAGCTGCAGTTGGCCATCGGCTTCTGCGCGGATTTGCACCTCCAGCGCCAGCGCCGGGCGGTCTTCCAGCCAGGCGGTGGCGGGCACCAGCGCGGCCTCGGCATAGGGTCCGGCCTTCAAGGCATCGGCCAGGCCTCGCCGGTTCTGGCTCAGCGCCACCATGCTGAAGTGGGCGTGGCCGCTGCTGGGCGTGCGCTGCCGGTCCCCGTTGCGTTGGTCGCGGCGTTCCCGTCGCTCCCGCACCAGGGCGATCTGATCCAGCAGCTCGGCCACCGGCCAGCTTTCGGCCTTGCTGTTACTTTGAGCACCCGCCGCGCCGTTCAGCGCCAGCACGCGGCTGGTGAACAGGCCCGGCCACAGGTGGCGGCCGAGCGGGTTCTGCGCCTGCCAATAGTCCAGCAGTGTGCCGAAGGCCTGCGGCTTCTGGGCGATGGGCCAGTAGAGCTGCGGCACAAAATAGTCCAGCCAACCTTCGATCAGCCAGCGCTCGGCGTCGGCATAGAGCTTGTCGTACTGGCTGAAGCCGGCAATGCCGGGCGGCCGCCAGCCCGGTTTGCCCAGGCCGAACGGGCTGATGCCAAAGCGCACCCAGGGCTTGGTGGCGCGCACTGTTTGATGAATCCGCTGCACCAGTTGATCGACGTTCTGACGCCGCCAGTCGGCCCGCGCCAGCCTGCCGCCGCCGAGTAAATAGCGCTGCCACGACGGCTCGTCCGGGAAGTCCAGCTCCTGCCGGCTGCTCGGGTCGTTGACCGGGTAGGGATAGAAATAATCGTCGATGTGCAGGCCGTCCACCTCGTAGCGCTGCAACAGGTCTTGGCAGACCGCCAGCGTGTGGGCGGCGGCGCCCGGCTCGCCGGGGTCCATCCATTGCTGATCACCGTAGCTCTTGACCCAGGTCGGCTGCGTTTGGCTCAGGTGGTTGGCGGCCGGGGCTGAACTCGCTTGGCTCTGGCGCGCCCGGAACGGGTTGAGCCAAGCATGCAGCTCCAGCCCGCGCTGGTGCGCCTCGGCGATCCACAGCGCCAGCGGGTCATAGCCGGGCGACTGCCCCTGCGTGCCGCTCAGGTATTCGCTCCAGGGCTCCAGCGCCGATTCGTACAAGGCGTCGGCGCTGGTGCGCACCTGCAAGATGATCGCGTTCAGCTTCAAATCGACCGCGACATCAAGCAGTTGGCGGATTTCGGTCTGTTGCTCGGGTGCGCTCAGGCCCTTGCGGCTGGGCCAGTCGATATTGGCTACGGTGGCCACCCAAGCGGCGCGGAATTCGCGCGGCGCCGCCGGTGCCAGCGCCGCCAGTTCGGGCGCCGGCAGCCAGCGCGGGCCGCGCTGCAGCAGCCGGGCGCAGCCCGTGCTCAGCGTGACCGGCAGGGCCGCCGTCAGGGCGGTGCCCGCGAGCAGCCAATGACGGCGTTTCAAGCCGTGCTTATTCATCGGTGTCGAGCTTTTTGCCAAAGTCGGCCGGAATCTTCAGCTGCGCGGCCATCAGGAAGGACGGCAGCGTGGCAATCAGCACCCAGCCGAAGAAGCCGACATAGCCCAGCTGCGCTTGCAGCCAGCCGCTCCACATGCCCGGCAACATCATGCCCAGCGCCATGAAGCCGGTGCAGATCGCGTAGTGCGCGGTTTTGTGCGGCCCGTCGGCGACCAGAATCATGTACATCAGGTAGGCGGTAAAGCCCAGGCCGTAGCCGAACTGCTCCACCGCCAGCGCCGCGCTGATCAGGCCTAAGTTGGCGGGCAAGGCCATGGCCAGTGCCAGAAAAGCGATATTGGGCACATGCATGGCCAGCACCAGCGGCCACAGCGCGCGCTTCAGGCCGACGCGCGAAATGATCCAGCCGCCGGCCAAGCCGCCCAGCGTCAGGGCGCTCAGGCCGACGGTGCCGTAGGCAATGCCGACCTGTTTGGTCGACAGCCCCAGGCCGCCCACAGCCGCCGTATCAAGCAAAAACGGCGAGGCCAGCTTCAGCAACTGCGCTTCGGGGAAGCGGTACAGCAGCAAGAAGCCCAGGATCACCGCGATGCCGGGCTTGCGGAAAAACTCGGCAAACACCTGCAAGAACTCGCGCAGCAGCGCCCGCGTGCCGCTGCTGCTCTGGCTCAGCCGGTCGGCGGTCGGGCGCGGCAGCATCCACTGGTGATACAGCGCCATCAGCACAAACAGGCCGGCCAGCACAAAGAACACGATGGACCAGGCCGTCGTCATGCTGCCGGTGCGCTCTTGCAGCTCGCCGGCCAAATAGACCAAGCCGCCCTGTCCGCCGATGTTGGCGAGCCGATAAAAGGTCGAGCGCACGCCGACAAAAGCGGCCTGGCTGCGCTGCGGCAGCGCCAGCATGTAAAAACCGTCGGCCGCGATGTCGTGCGAGGCCGAGGCAAAAGCCATCAGCCAGAACACCGCCAGCGTCATCTGGAACACCCGGGGGCCGGGAATCGTCAGCGCCACCAGGGCCAGCGAGGCACCGATCAAAAACTGCAGCGCCACGATCCAGGCCCGCTTGCGGCTGAACAGCTCGATCAGCGGCGACCACAGCGGCTTGATCACCCAGGGCAAGTAGAGCCAGCTGGTGTACAGCGCGATGTCGGTGTTGCTCAGCCCCAGGTTCTTGTACATGATGACCGACAGCGTCATCACCACCACATACGGCAGGCCCTGGCCAAAGTAGAGCGTCGGAATCCAGTGCCAGGGATTGCTGCTGCGGTTTTTGCTGCTGTCGCGGTGACGCTGGCGAGAATCTGTTGCTTCGGTCATGCGCGGGCAATTGATGGGTGGGCAGGAGGGTGGCCGAGCTTAGCAGCCCACCCCAACCCACCCTGACCCGCCTCAATCGACGCTCAAGGCCTGCCTGACGCTGCCCTGCGCCGCCTCCAGCGCCGCGCGGGCTTCTGCCACGGGGATGTTGCGGCGCAGCGCCACCAGCGCCACTTTGACGTGAAAGTCGCAGGCCTGCAGCGTGGCGGTGGCGCTGGCCTCGTCGGTGTTGGCGGCCTTCATCGTCAGCACCACGGCGCGGCGCAGCAACTTGGCATTGGTCGGCTTCAGGTCGACCATCAAATTGCCGTAGACCTTGTGCAGCTTGACCATCAAGGCGCTGGAAAAGGTGTTCAGCGCCATCTTCTGCGCGCTGCCGGCCTTCAGCCGCGTGCTGCCCGAAATCACTTCCGGCCCGGTCTCCAGCGTGATGCCGATGTCGGCCTGCAGCGCCAGCGGCGCGTCGGGGTTGTTGGCAAAGCCGATCGTCAACGCACCGGCCGCGCGGCCGGCCTGCAGTGCGCCCAGCACATAGGGCGTGTTGCCGGAGGCAGCCAGCAGCAGCAGCACGTCGTTCGGCGTCGGTTGCAGCGCCAGCAGGTCGGCGCGGCCTTGGGGGCTGTCGTCCTCGGCCCCTTCAACCGCCACAAACATCGCCGACGGCCCACCGGCCAGCAGCGCCACCGCGCGTTCACGCGGCCAGGAGAAGGTCGGGTAGAGCTCGACGCTGTCCAGCACCCCCAGCCGCCCCGAGGTGCCGGCGCCGACATAAATCAGCCGCCCGCCCTGCTGCAGGCGCGGCAGGGCGGCTGCCACTGCCTGTGCCAACTGCGGCGCCGCCGCTCGCACCGCGTTGACCGCGCCGTTCTGATCCTCGATGAAGGCACTGAGCAGTTCAGGCAGGGCGTAGAGGTCGAGGTCGGGGTGGGCGCTGCTGGGTGACTCGGTCTGGAGCATGGCGATGAAGAGTCCGAAGAGGTGGGCAGTGGGCAGTAGGCGGTGTGCGGTGGCGCTGACTCTACGGCGCTTTGACATCGGCGAGCCATGCAGGCTGACGCTGGTGCCATAACTGCAACTCATCCGCCCATCAACCCATCAGCGGGCATGATGAGCCACCCATTCCGACCGGAGACGCTCATGCCCTGCCAACCCTCCTTGCATTTTGGCTGTCCCGCCGAGGCCCGGTCATGACGGCGCTGCACTCACTCAGTGCCGCTGATTTGCTGACGGCCTACCGCAGCAAGGCTTTGTCCCCGGTCGAGGTGCTGCAAGCGGTGCTGGCGCAGATCGAGCGCTGGGAGCCGCAAGTGCAGGCGCTGTATGCCTTCCAGCCGGAGGCCGCGCTGGCGCAGGCGCGCGCGTCCGAAGCGCGTTGGTTGCGCGGCGAGCCGCTGATGGCCGGCGGCGTGACGCTCGACGGCGTGCCGCTGACGCTGAAGGAAAACATCGCCACCGAAGGCACGCCGATGCCGCTGGGCACCGCCGCCACCGTGCTGAGCCCGGCGCTCGAGGACGCACCGCCGGCCGCGCGGCTGCGTGAAGCCGGTGCGGTGCTGATCTCCAAAACGACGATGCCGGACTACGGCATGCTCAGCTCGGGTCTGTCCAGCTTTCATCCATTGACGCGCAACCCCTGGGACTTCAGCAAGAACCCCGGCGGCTCCAGCGCCGGTGCGGCGGCAGCGGCGGCGGCCGGTTACGGCCCCTTGCATCTGGGCACCGACATCGGCGGCTCGCTGCGGCTGCCGGCCGGTTGGTGCGGCATCTTCAGCCTGAAGCCCAGCCTGGGCCGTATTCCCATCAAGCCCGCCTACGCCGGCCGGGTGGCCGGGCCGATGACGCGCACGGTGCAGGATGCCGCGCTGATGATGAGCGTGTTGAGCCGTCCGGACTGGCGTGACCCGACCAGCTTGCCGGTGCAGGACATCCCTTGGTTGCGTCGGCAGCGCGATCTGAAGGGTCTCAAGATCGGCTTGCAGCTGGACGCCGGTTGGGGCCTGCCGGTGGAGCCCGAAACGGCCGCTGCGGTGCAGGCCGCAGCCCACTTGTTCGAGCAAGCCGGTGCCACGCTGCAGCCGCTGGCCGGCTTCAGCACCCGCGCCATGATCAACGGGCTGGATCACTTCTGGCGCATGCGCTCCTGGCTTGATTTTTCGGCCCTGCCGGCCGAGCGGCAGGCGCTGGTGCTGCCCTACATCCGAGCCTGGATCGCCAGCGGCGCCGAGCTGAGCGCGCCCGAGCTGTTCAGCGGTTATAGCCAGATGGCCGCGTTCCGCGATGCGGCGGTGGCCGCCTGCCAGCCGTTCGACTATGTGCTGTCGCCGGTCAGCCCGGTGCCAGCCTTTGCTGCCGAATGGGCCAGCCCCTTGAATGACCCGGCGCTGCCGTTCGAGCACATCGCCTTCACCCTGCCCTACAACATGAGCGAGCAGCCGGCGGCCAGCATCAACTGCGGTTACACGGCGGCCGGCCTGCCGATCGGCCTGCAAATCATTGGCCGCCGCTTTGACGACCTGGGCGTGCTGCAAATGGCTGCCGAGTTCGAGAAATTGCGGTCGCCGCAGCGGGCCTGGCCTTTGGATTGAGTGTTGAGCTCGGAGGTCGATGGAAAGGCCGGCTTTGAGTCGGCTTTTCCGCTGTTGCGCCGCCGTTTTAGGGTGTTAGATTGAGCGGCAGTTGGGGTCGCCCTTGAGCGCTCTGACAAAGGAGCTGCTGCCATGCCGTTTGACCTGCCCGAGCTGTTGGGCCCGTATTTGCTGCCCTTGCTGATGGCCTTGCCGCTGGCCGTGGTGCTGTTCTTGATCGGCAGCCGGCGCGGCGACGATGCGGGGCCGGCGGCGCTGGCGGCCGCCAAGGCCGTGGAACCCGCCGAACCCTCCCAAGCTGCCCAACCCGCCGCCCTGCTGGTGGTCGACGATTCGGCGGTGGCGCGCGCCAAGCTGGGTCGTTTGCTGGAAGGCGCGGGTTACCAGGTGACGCTGGCCAAAGACGGGCTGGAGGCGCTGGAGCGGCTGGCTGGGCAGCGCTATCAACTGCTGATCACCGACCTGGAGATGCCGAACAAGGACGGCTTCGAGCTGATCGCCGATGTGCAGGGCAATCTCGACACCGAAGACCTGCCCATCATCGCCATCACCGGCCACGAGGATATGCAGGCCCGCGTCCACCAGGTGCAAGGCCTGTACGGCATTTTTCAGAAGCCCTGGAACGACCGCGAACTGCTCAAGCGCGTGGCCACCCTGACCCGGCTGCGCCAGCCTTGATCAGCTCAGCGGCTCAAATCCAAGGCGGCTGCACTTGTTCGGTCACCAACATCCGCTGCACCGCCGGCCGGTCCAGCATGCGCTGCAAATAGGCACCGAGCTGCGGCAGGCTGCGTGCCGGCCGCTCGAAGCCACGCGTCCAGCGGCACAGCATGAAGGCCATCGCGTCGACCGCGCTGTAGTTGTCGCCCAGCAGCCAAGGGCCGCTGTGGCTGGTCAACTGCGCTTCCAGCTGGTCGAGCCAGCCGCCGGCACGCGCTTGCGCTTGCGCCTTCACCTGGGCTGCGCCCTCGCTATTGCCTGCGTTCACCCAGCGGTCCGGGTAGTAATAGGCCAGCAGGGTCGGCTGCAAGGTGTTGGTCAGCCAGATCAGCCATTTGTAGAACTGCGCCCGCTCCGGCGTGGCCAGCGGCGGCACCAAGCCGGCTTGCGGATGGGTGTCGGCCAAGTGCAGCAGGATGGCGGCCGTTTCGTACAGCACCAGATCACCGTCGATCAGCACCGGGATCAGGCCATTCGGGTTGAGTTGCAAATAGGCGGCAGAGCGGTGCTCGTCGAGGTCGCGCAGCACCAGCTTCAGCTCGAACGGCTGGCCGATTTCTTCCAGCAGGATGTGCGGTGCCATGCTGGCGTTGCTGGGGTAGTAGTGAAGTTGGATCATGGGTCGGATTGTGGCGTGGGTGCCGCGTGGCGCGACCTCACCAGCTGTCGAAAATCAAGGGCGTTTGGCAGAATCAGGGTTAAATCCGCCACACCGTCCCGGAACTGGAGGCTGTCGATGAGCAGACCGCTGCGACTGATTCGCTGTGCAGCACAGGCCTGGGTCCGTTGGAACCTGCCGCCCTTGCCTGACGAGGATGGAGCTGGGGAGGTGCTATGACCGGCCAGACGCTTGAGCCACTGCAGTTTGATGCCCTGATCCGGCATGCGCCGGTCGGCATCGCCGTGATCGACTATCTGGGCATTTATGAAGTCGTCAACCGGGCCTATTGCGCCCTTTACGGCTACCGCGAAGAGGAGATGTTGGGGCGCAGCTTCAGCCTGGTGTTTCCGCCCGTGCAATTCCCGGCGGTGCTGGCGCGGCATCAGCGATTTCTGGACGAGGGCGGCGAACTGGGTGGCGAATGGGAGGTGATCCGGCACGACGGTGTGGTGCTGAGCATCTTGACCGACTCGGCCCGCATGCCCGAAGCCCAGGGTCACAAGCGGCGCTTGGTCTATGTGCTCGACATCACGCAGCGCAAGAAAATGGAGCGGGAGTCGCGGCAAAGTGCAGCGCTGCTGCTGGACTTGGCGGCCTCGTTGCCGGGCGCGATGTTTCGGCTGCTGACGCCGCACAGCGGCCACGCCCGCTATGCCTACATCAGCCCTGGCGTTGAGGCCTTGTTCGGCGTCACGCCGCAGCAGGCTTGCGCCGACAGCCGCTCGCTGTTGCGCTGCATCTTGCCTGCCGACCGGCCGGCGCATCAGGCGTCGCTGCGGGCCGCCATCCAGGGCCGGCACGGCTGGGAGCATGAGTTCCAGATCCGCACACCGGCGGGGCAGTTGAAATGGGTGCATTCCAAGGCCACGCCGCAATCGGCAGGCAACGGCGATCTGATCTGGACCGGCGTGTTGACCGATGTGTCAGCGCGCCACGCCAGCGATGCCGCGCTGAAGGCCAGCGAGGCCACCTTCCGCACGCTGTTTGAAACCGTGCCGCAAGGCGTGGTTTATCACGAGCCCGGCGGCCGCATCACCCAGGCCAACCCGGCGGCCGCGCGGATTCTCGGGCTCAGCATGGCGCAATTGCTCGGCAAGGCGATCGGTGACCCGTTCTGGCACACCATCCACGAAGACGGCAGCGCCTTCCCCGCCGAACATCATCCGGCCATGCAAGCGCTCAGGACCGGGCAACCGGTGGCCAATGTGGTGATGGGCGTGCTGGCACCGGGGCGCGACTGTGTCTGGATCCAGGTCAGCGCGATGCCCCTGTTCAAGGGCGGCCAGCTGAGCGAGGTGTATGCCAACTTCGAGGACATCACCGAGCATGTGCGACTGGAGCGCCAGCTGCGGCGCGAGGCCACCACCGACTTCCTGACCGGTGTGGCCAATCGCCGCCACTTCATGGACCGGCTGAACATCGAGGTCGAGCGCATCCAGCGTCACCCCGACATGCGCAGTTGCGTGCTGACACTTGACCTCGATCATTTCAAGCGCGTCAACGACAGCTTGGGCCATGCGGCGGGCGACGCGGTGCTGTGCCACTTCACCCAGCTGATGAGCCAACAGGTGCGCCGGCTCGACATTATCGGCCGCACCGGCGGCGAGGAGTTTGCCGTGCTGCTGCTCGACACCGGCAGCGACGAGGCGATGCTGCTGGCCGAGCGTTTGCGCCAGCGCGTGGCCACCAGCCCGCTGGCCTACGGCGGGCGCTGCATCGAGATCACCGTCAGCATGGGCGTCAGCCTGATCTGCGGCAGCGATGCCGATGCCCAGGCCGTGCTGATCCGCGCCGACCAAGCGCTGTACGCGGCCAAGGCGAGCGGCCGCAACTGCGTGCGCCTGGCACCTGAGTGAATCAGCTGTTCAATGCCCGTGATTGCAGTCCGGGCCGTGCACATGGCCGTGGCTATTGTGGTCATGTCCATGGTCATGGGCTTGCTCATGCCGATGGGCCACCACTTGCGGCAGTTGGCTGAGCAGCGCCGGCGGGTCGAACGGGGCCACTTCCGGGGCCAGCACAAAGCCCTGGCGTTCCAGCCACTGGGCCAGCTCGGCATCACCGGGCACACGCAAATGGTCGGCGTGGGCCTCCATATGCACATGCATTTCGCCCAGTTGGTGGGCCAGGCGCAGCAGGTCAAGCGCTTGGCCATCGGCGGGCGGCCGCACCAGCAGCACCGGCTCGGCGGCCGCTTCCACGCGCAGCAGCGAGCCGTCTTCGGCGACCAGCACATCGCCGCCACGCAGCGTCTTGCCGACCTCCAAGCGCAAGCCCAGCTCGGTGCCGTCGCCATCGCTCAAGTTCGCCTCGTGGTGCTGGCGGTCAGCAAACGGCAGTGCCAGCACACCGGCCCGCTTCAGCAGCACCGGTGCCAAGCCCGCACCTTGGGGCAGCAGTTTTTTGATGATCAACATGGGGTTCTCTCTTCAGACCGTATCGGGTCGGAACTGTAAATCATCATGAAAAAACCCGACCGGGCGCAAGGCCGGGTCGGGCTTCGCGGCGGCCGACTGGGTTACTTGAACTGGTAGCCCAAGCTGCCGTACCAGAAGCGGCCACGCGGGTCGGTGAAGGACGCGGCGTAGCCGGCCGCATGCGAGCCGTAGGACGAGGACGCGACATACGGCGGCTCGGCATCGAACAGGTTGCGTATGCCCAAGCGCAGCGTCACGTTCTTGATGCCTTTGTAGGCCATGGCCGCGTTGAAACGGTCGCTGTTGCTGACCCGGTGAGCCACTTCGACGCCGATATTGGCCCCCACCGAGCTGGCCGACTCGACCCAACCGCGGGTGTAGACATGCTCCAGCGTCAGGCTGAGCGCGCTGTACTGCCATTCGGCGCTGGCCGTGTGCTGCCAGCGTGGCACTGGCGGCACCGAGCCGTCGCCGCCGGTGCCGGCAAAGCTGCCGTAGGCGCTGC
This sequence comes from Burkholderiales bacterium, assembly GCA_947450745.1. Classification (GTDB taxonomy): domain Bacteria; phylum Pseudomonadota; class Gammaproteobacteria; order Burkholderiales; family Burkholderiaceae_C; genus Paucibacter_A. The sequence goes on along the minus strand of CANFYD010000001.1, from coordinate 3,657 downwards.
CGGCGTATTTCTGCGCGTCGTAGGTGGCCACATAAGTGCCGGTCAGGCCGAGGTTGAGGCGCACGCCGTCGCTCAGCGCCAGCCGGCCGCGCACGTCGATGTCGATGCCCGAAGTTTTCAAGTCGCCCAGGTTGTCCACCGGCGTTTCGACAAACAGGATGAAGCCCTGCGCATTGCGCTTGACCCGGTCGCCGAAGCGGGACATCAAGGCCGGGTTGGTCAGCAAGGTGTCGGCCGCAATGACGCCGATCTGGTCCTTCTTCTTGATGTCCCAATAGTCGATGGTCAGCGACATCGCACGCGTCGGCTCGAACACCACGCCGGCGGACAGCTGGCGGCTGGTTTCAGGCTTCAGCGAGGCGGCGGCGGTCGACTTGGTCGGCAGCTGCGTGGCGCAGCGGCCGTTCACCTCGGCCGGCACCGGGCAAGCGGGGTCGTTGACCGTGTCGGCGGTGTTCGAGAACGAGGCGGGCGAGTTCACATCCCACAGCGTCGGGGCGCGGAAGCCGGTACCGGCCGCCGCCCGCAACATCAGCTCGCGCGTCGGCTGGAAGCGGATCGAGGCACGCGGGTTGAAGCTGGAGCCAAAGTCGCTGTATTTGTCATAGCGGGCTGCCAGCGAGGCCTCCCAACCCTTGGCAAACGGGAGCGACAACTCACCGAACACGGCGGTCAGGTTGCGTGATGCTTTGGTGGCCGGCACCGTGCCTTCACCGCCGATGTGCTTGCCGGCCGCGTAGTCGGCGTTCAGCGGTTGGTCGTTGGCTTCCTCGCGGCGCAGGTCGGTGCCCAGGGCCAGGGCCATATTGCCGCCGGCCAGCGCCATCAATTCCTTGTTGACCTTGAAGTCGAAGGCGGTGGTGGTGCTGGTGGAGCTGCGCATGTCGCCCTCCATCGCGGCCGACTTCCACAACCGGTCGCCCTCGGCATCGCTGGGGCCGAAGGGGTTCAGGTTGCCGGTCGCCAGCGCCGCCAGAAACCGGTCTTCCTGGATGTAGCCGGTGTAGTTCAGCAAGCCCTTGGCGCGTGACACATTGATGGCGGTGTCGTAGTCCCAGCCCATCAGGACGCCGCTGGAGCCTGCGACAAAGCGCGCTTGCGTGTTGGTGTTGTCGTTGATGCGGTTGCCGGCAGGCACGGCACGCAGGCCGATTTCAGCCATGCCGGTGGCCGGCACGGTGTAGCCGAGCTGGGTCAGCAGGGCGCGCGGGTAGTACTTGCTGGTGACCGGCATCAGCACCGGCTCGAAGTCGAACTTGGTCGCGTTGAAAGGGCCAAAGCCGTAGCGGATCGGCGTCGGTGCAATGCGGCCGATGCTGTGGTTGGTGGCGTACGAGCCCTCCACGAACAGCTGATGGTCTTTCGACACATTGAAGGTGGCGCGGCCGAACACGTCGCCCTTCTCCTGGTCGGGCAAGTTGTCCAGCGTGGCCGCGTAGATGAAGCGGCAGCCGCGTTGCTGCATGCCGTTGGGCGTCACGCCCTTCAGCGTGGTGAAGGCAAACGGCAGCGCGCAGGGCGCAAAGCTGGCGCCCGGATTCAGTTCGGGGTAGGCACCGGGCGCAATCAGGCCTTCGATGAAACCGGGGAACGGGGCGCTGGACGACGGCGGGTCGGAGCCCGGCACTTCGGTCACGCCGCGGTTGTAGAAACCCTGGTCAATCGCCCGCAAGCGGGTGTTCTTTTGCACATTGGCGGTCAGCAAGACGTTGAAGCCGTCGCTGTTCAAGTCGCCAAAGCCGACGGCCAGCGAAGCGCCTTTTTCGGCTCCGCCGATATTGGCTTCGGTGTTGCCGTAGCGGACGGTGATTTCGCCGTTGCGGTAGTCCTTGCGGGTGATGAAGTTGATCACCCCGCCGATGGCGTCGGAGCCGTAAACGGCCGAAGCGCCGTCGCGCAGCACTTCAATCCGCTCCAGCGCCGCGAACGGAATGCTGTTCAAGTCCACCGAGGCCGCGCCACCGATGTTGCCGAACGGGTGGTTGGCCAAGCGGCGGCCGTTCAACAGCACCAGCGTCGAGTTGGCACCGAGGCCGCGCAAATTGGCGTTCGAGGTGGCGTAGCCCGCACCCTGCGTGCTGTCGGAGAACATCGCCGAGTTGGCCGACACCCGCTTCAGCAGTTCTTCGGTCGAGGTGGCACCGCTGTTTTCAATCTGCTCGCGGGTGATCACCGTCACCGGCAAGGCCGTTTCGGAGTCAAGCCGTTTGATCGAAGAGCCCGTCACCGTGACGCGATCCAGCGATTGCTGGGCCAGCGCGCTGGAGGCGAAAAGTGTCAGGCTGCCTGCATAAACCAGGGCCAGGGCGGTGCAAAGTCGGGTGGTTTTCAAGGGCGAACCTCTTGGGGTGGGGAGCAGGGAGGCTGGGGTTCACAGAGCACGCCTGCAAGCAAGCGTTGCTGAAATGTTTCCGCACCGTAAAGTGCGATGGCCGCATTCTTCTTCCGAATGCGCTACCCAGCTCCCTGGTGCTAACCCTGGCAGTTGCCTTTTTGCATCGCGGGCCGCAGCCGCCATGACTTTTTACACGTGGCCGCCCTTGGTTTCGGTGTTAGCCGACTGCCTTCAAAAGCCCAAGCTTTGCCCCGCACCGAGCAAGGTGGCGACACCCAGCGCGGCAAAAATCAGCGCGGCAATGCTGTGCACCAGACGCACCGGCATCTTGCCGGACATGCGGTCACCCAAATACACCGCCGGCACATTGGCGATCATCATGCCCAGCGTGGTGCCCATCACCACGGCGATGAAGGACTGGTATTGCGCGGCCAGCGCCACAGTGGCGATCTGCGTCTTGTCGCCCATTTCGGCCAAGAAGAAGGCCACGATGGTGGTGCCCAACACGCCCATCTTGAAGCGCCCGCCGCCCTCGACTTCATCGTCGATCTTGTCGGGGATCAGGGTCCAGATGGCCATCGCCAAAAAGCCCACGCCGAGCACCCAGCGCATCGTTTGCGGGCTCACTTGTGAGGTGATCCAGGCGCCCAAAGCACCGGCACCGGCATGGTTGACGATGGTGGCAATGAAAATGCCCAGGCAGATCGGCAACGGTTTGCGAAAGCGCGCGGCCAGCAAAAAGGCCAATAACTGGGTTTTGTCACCGATTTCGGCCAGGGCGACGATACCGGTAGAGACGAGAAAAGCTTGTTCCATGCTTGTTTCGCGGCCGGTAACGTAATCGACAGAACCAATGACCACGCACAAACCGGCCGCAATGCTGGTGTGCATGGTCAAAGGTCTTGCCAGGTGCTTGCAACAGACTGGCGTCAACCCGTTCCAGCCGGAACTATTGACCGCCAACCCCGTTGAGCACTGCCCGCGCCATGGTCGTGAGGACCAAGTGTGTTGACGCGGGCCTGCAGCGAACTGCAGCGACTACTCCCCAATGACAGCGCGCAGTTTACCCTGAGTATTCGGGGCGGCTGTTTTGCACTTGGCGGTCGTTGTGGGTAGTGAGCTTGCGCGCGGGATCAGCCCGGCGGGCCGTTTTGCTCCGTGTCATTCCGCGTGACCTAGGAGTCTGCGCGGCAGAAGGCGGCGACAAGCGAAAGGTGGCCCCAGCGAGGACAGTTTTTGCCGGATTTGAAGCTTCATAGCTCCGCTATGGGGCGAAAAGACGGTGAAAAATGGACCGCTGCGGCCGCCTTGCAGCCGCCGAT